>CABSMQ010000001.1:0-91386 GCA_902478965.1 uncultured Collinsella sp.
AAGAGACAGTTCCCATGGCCAGGCCCACGAGCGTCACGGTAATGATGTAAAGCGTCTGCGCGCCATTGCCCACGGCGGTGATGCCGGCAGCGCCGCTAAACTGCCCCATCATGTACAGATCGGCCATGCCGTAGAGCATCTGCAAAAAGTACGAGAGCATATAGGGCAGGGCAAAGACCGCGATGGTCTTGAGGACATTGCCGTGTGTGAGGTCGTGTTCCATGGGCGGGGCACTTTCTGGCTTGGGTCGTTTACATACCAGTGTAGTGAAAACCCTACAACGATTGTAGAGTCAAGGTTTGTGTCGGCAGTGGGGTGAAAAAGTCACGCTCGCGTTCATTTCTAATTGAATACGGACGTGCGCCCTGTGAGCATGGCGCCTGCACTAGCCTTGCAGAAATCGATTTCGGAACACTTGACACCGCCGCACGGCGCGCCATAATACGTGGGTTTGCGAACAACGTTTGATGGGGGATGAACCTGCGTGCGCAATCTCAAGATTCTGTTTTCCTATCTGGGGGCATACCGCCGCGATGCCATACTCGGCGTGTTCTTTGTGACTGCTGAGACGGCGCTCGAGCTGTTTATCCCGGTCATCATGGCAAATATCATCGATGTGGGCGTGCCCGCGGGCGACATCAACTACATGCTGTTGCAGGGTACGTATATGTTGGTATGCGCCGCATTTTCGCTGGTACTTGGCTTGGGCTATGCACGCACGTCTGCTCGCGTCGCCTCGGGGCTGGGCGCTAACCTGCGCGAGGCCGAGTATCGCAAGATTCAGACGCTCGCTTTTGGCAATCTGGACAACTACGACGCCAGCTCGCTTGTCACTCGCATGACCACCGACATCACCGTGATTCAAAACGCCGTAGGTAACGGCTTCCGCCCCATGGTGCGCGGGCCGGTAAATCTGGTCATGGGCCTCGTCTACGCTTTTGCGCTCTCGCGCGAGCTCGCGGCGGTCTTTGCCGTCATTCTGCCGATGCTCGCCATCGTGCTCGGTATCATTACCGTGCGTGTGAGCCCGCTCTACCGCCAACTCCAGACCTCGATGGACCACCTCAACGGCGTGGTGCAAGAGGACCTCACCGCCGTGCGTGCCGTCAAGGCCTACGTTCGTACCGAGCACGAGGAGGCCAAGTTCGACACCGTCAATACCGAGCTCGCGCGCACTGCGACGAAGACCTTTGGCAACGCGGTGCTCAACCTGCCGGTGTTTCAGCTGTCGATGTACGTGGCTGCGCTCTCCATCCTGTGGATTGGCGGCCGCATGATTCTCGCCGGCAAGCTGGGCGTGGGCTCGCTCACGGGCTTTATGAGCTACGTGCTGCTGATCATGAACTCGCTTATGATGATTTCCAATGTGTTTTTGCTGCTCACGCGCGCTCTTACGAGTGTGGGCCGTATCGCCGAGGTGCTCGATGAGGAGCCCTTTATCGCCAACCCCGCGGGAGACCTCGCGACTGCGGCGCCAGCGGACGGCAGTATCGAATTTCGCGACGTTTCCTTTAAATACCGCGCGGATGCAGCCGAGGATGTGCTCGAGCATATCGACCTTCGCATCGAGAGCGGCTCGACGGTGGGCATCCTCGGCGGCACGGGCTCGGGCAAGAGCTCGCTTGTGCAGCTGATTGCGCGCCTGTACGACGCCACCGAAGGCGCCGTGCTTGTGGGCGGGCGCGACGTGCGCGACTACGACCTCGCGACTCTACGCGACGCCGTGGGCATTGTGCTGCAAAAGAACGTGTTGTTCGTGGGCACCGTGCGCGAGAACCTGCAGTGGGGCAATCCGCAGGCGTCGGACGATGAGCTCCTCGCGGCTTGCCGCGCAGCGTGCGTGGACGAGTTCCTTGATCGCATCGGCGGGCTGGACGGCGAGTTGGGTCAAGGTGGCGCCGGTGTTTCGGGTGGCCAGAAGCAACGCCTGTGCATCGCGCGCACGCTGCTCAAGCACCCGCGCGTGCTCATTTTTGATGACTCCACCAGCGCGGTCGATATGGCGACCGACGCTAAGATTCGCGAGCACATCGCCCGGATTTCCGATACGACCGTGCTCATCATCGCCCAGCGCATCGCGAGTGTCATGGATGCCGATCGCATTGTGGTATTGGACGACGGTCGTGTCCACGGCGTGGGCACGCACGAGGAACTGCTAGCGGGCGACAACATATACCAGGAGATTTACGCCTCGCAGATGGAGTTTGCGGGGAACACGGACGCCAGCGACGGCGGCGACGATGGCTGCGCGAATGATCCGTTTTCCTCCGTTCCCAGCGGATCGCCCTTGGAAGGGGGTGAGCGCCATGCCTAAGACCGCAGCCCAAGCACGCCCGGCCGACCTCAAGCGCACGCTTCGCCGCCTGCTCTCCTACATGGGGCATGCCAAGTTCTCGTTGCTCGCGGTGGGCGTGCTCGCCTCCGTCGCCGCCATCGCGAGCCTCGTCGGCACCTACATGGTGCGCCCCATCGTTAACGGTTTGGCCACGGGCGGGGAGGAACTGCTCGCCAAGCAGGTCATCCTGACGGCGATCATCTACGCCGCGGGCGTGCTCTCGGCCCTGGGCTACTCACAGATCATGGTGCGCGCGGCCCAACGCGTGGTATCCGATATTCGCCGCGACCTGTTCGCGCACATCCAGATGCTGCCGCTGAGCTACTTCGACAGCACGCGCTCGGGTGACATCATGAGCTTCTTTACCAACGACGTCGACACCGTCTCCGAGGCGCTCAACAACAGCTTTGCCAACGTGATTCAGGCCGCCATTCAGGTTGTGGGCACCACGGCCATGCTCATCATCCTTAACTGGCAGCTCACGATTATCACGCTCGTGTGCGATGCGGCCATTGTGCTGTATGCGCGCTACTCGGGCGCGCGCTCTAAGCGCTTCTTTGCCGCCCAGCAGGCATCGCTTGGCGACCTGGACGGATACGTCGAAGAGATGGTCTCGGGCCAAAAGGTCATCAAGGTCTTTAACCGCGAGGCGGCGAATGTCGCCGGCTTCACCTGCCGCAACGACGAGCTTCGCCGCACCGGCACCGCCGCCGTGAGCTATGCCAACTCCATGGTGCCCATGACCGTGGTGATTGGCTACGTCAACTATGCCATCGTCGCCGTGGCGGGCGGCATGCTCTGCATCAAGGGACTCGCCGACGTGGGCGCGCTCGCGAGCTACCTGGTCTTTGTGCGCCAGGCGGCCATGCCCATCAACCAGTTTACGCAGCTGGGCAACTTCTTGCTCAACGCGTTGGCCGGTGCCGAGCGCCTGTTTGCCGCCATGGACCTTAAGCCCGAGGTGGACGAGGGCTGCGTGGAGCTGGTGCAGACGGGCGACGCCGCGTGGGCATGGAAGATTCCCGAGGGCCAGGGCGTGGGCGCGTACGGGCACCTGCATAATGTGGCTGCCGTTGATGAGTCGGGCCGCGCGGTGGCCGCCGACGGTACCGAGCTTACGTGCGGCTTGGTCCTGCTTGCCGGCGACGTGCGCTTCCATGCCGTGGACTTTTCCTACGTGCCGGGCACCCGTGTGCTCACTGATCTCAACCTGTTTGCCAAGCCGGGGCAAAAGATTGCGTTTGTGGGCTCGACGGGCGCCGGAAAGACGACCATCACCAACCTCATCAACCGCTTCTACGAGGTCGATGACGGCGAGATCACGTACGACGGCATCGACGTCAAGCACATTGCCAAGGCCAGCCTGCGCGGGTCGCTCGGCATTGTGCTGCAGGACACGCACCTGTTTAGCGGTACCATTGCGCAGAACATCCGCTTTGGCAAGCTCGACGCGACCGACGAGGAGGTGCGCGCCGCCGCCGAGGCCGCCTGCGCGGATTCGTTTATCCGCCGCCTGCCTAGAGGCTACGACACACCGGTCACGGCCGACGGCGCCAACCTGTCGCAGGGCCAGCGCCAGCTGCTCGCCATCGCGCGCGTGGCCGTCGCCGACCCGCCGGTACTCATCCTGGACGAGGCCACGAGTTCCATTGACACGCGCACCGAAAAGCTCATCGAGCGCGGTATGGACCGCATCATGCGCGGGCGCACCACGTTTATGATCGCGCACCGCCTGTCCACCGTGCGCGATGCCGACGCCATTATGGTCCTCGAACACGGCCGCATCATCGAGCGCGGCACGCACGAAGAGCTGCTCGCCCAGCACGGCGAGTACTGGCAGCTGGCGCATGGCTTAAAAGAGTTGGATTAACCCGTTCGAGCACGATGCTTTGACCCCTCCGTGCCCCTCACCTCGCCTCAAACCATCACAACATTCGACGTTTTTCGCTAAAAACGGGAAAAGTATCGAATGTTGTGATGGTTTTTCTGCCACTCGACCGGGTGGAATCGCTTTCTTGCGCACGAAGGTGTGCGGATCCGTGGGCAGGGGAATAAGGTTGGTTATCCGACTCCATTGGAGGGCTCATGGACCTGCCGATCGTCCTGTCCCATAAGACTGCCTGGCTGTACCACAACGTGGCGCGCCCGTCCGAGCCGCTCTCGCGAGCAAGCAGCCTATACGATGAGGACTCGCTTGCTAACGAGGTGGAGTCGACCGCGGGCCTGCCCAAATTGGGACTCGATGCCAAGGGGCTGAGGGCTTCAACGGCAGTTGGGATCGTTACCGACTATCTGGTTTCGCTCGGTATTCCACGAGAAGAGCTCGATCATATCGACACGCTCGTCAACTTCGATTTTGAGCGTTCGACGCCGGCTGGATTTAGGTGCCACGTGTTTGGGGCGCCGATACCTCCAGGCCATCTTATCGAGGTGGCAGAGGGCCTTCTGGTGGTTGATGAGGCCATGTGCTTTGTCCAAGCGGGTTCGTGGATGAGCGAACCCGAGCAGCTGGAATATGGCTACGAAATCTGTGCCCGATACCATTTGAATCATCTGTCGACAGGCGATTATATCGAGATGGGGCAGAGGTATACCGTTGCCGACTTGATTGCTTATTGCAATGAGAACCGATCTCGTCAGGGGGCTATACGCGCGGCCGCCGTGCTCAAGCGCGTGCACGATGGCGCGCGGTCGCCCATGGAGACGGCCACCGCAATCATGGTCGTGGCAAAACGTTCCCAGGGCGGGCTGGGATACGCCAAGATTGAGCTCAACCATCGGGTCGATGTTCCCAACGAGTTCAAGTATCTCGCAAAGGCCGGGTATTTCGAGATCGACGTATATGCGCCTGCGAGCGGTACGGGGATTGAATACAACGGCTCGGACCATCTTGATAAACAGCGCAGCGCGTCGGATGCGGAGCGTATGGCCGTGCTGAGCGCGCTGGGCTTTAGCATGATCGTTCTCACCGGGACTCAGTTTGCCCATCAGCTGCAATTGCATCGGGCGATGAATGCCATCGCACTCGCTATGGGCCTTAAGTGCGACCGGAGCGAAGCGTTCCAGAAACGCCAGAACGACCTGCGAGAATTCGTGATTCGACACTGGGACGGCGGCCTTTAGGGACGCTTTGGTCCTTCTGCGGGGTGCCATGGGCAGGCAGACCATCACAACATTCGACGTTTTTTGCCAATAACGGGAAAAGCATCGAATGTTGTGATGGTCTGTGTTGAGGATGGGCTTGGGAAGTCCGTCTTGCTCGAAGCGACCTGTCCTGTCGTACGGGTGTCGGCATGATTCTCCCGTGGGGTATTATGTTTTCTGAAGAATAAAACGCCGCGTGAGGGGAGGGCTGCGTGGACGGGCGCGTGCAACATGACGGCTTTGGCCGCGATATCAACTACCTGCGCATTGCCGTTACCGACAAGTGCAATTTCCGCTGCGTTTACTGCATGCCGGCCGATGGCGTGGCGCCCCGTGCGCACGACGAGCTGCTCAGCGCCGAGGAAATCGCCCGCTTTGTGCGCTTGGTGGCGGGGGAGGGCATTCGCCGCGTACGCCTGACGGGCGGCGAGCCGCTGGTCAGCCGCCGCATCATCCCACTTATTCGCGACATCCGCGCGATTCCGCAGATCGAGGACATCTCGCTCACCACCAACGGCGCCCTGCTGCCCAAGCTGGCGCCGCAGCTCAAAGACGCGGGGCTTAACCGCGTCAACATCTCGCTCGACACGCTCGATCCTACGCTGTTTGGAAAGATCACTCGTCTGGGTCGACTCGAGCAGACCATGGCTGGCATCGACGCGGCGCTGGCTTGGGGCTTTGAACCCGTTAAGGTCAACTGCGTTGTTGTGCGCCGGCTCAACCAGGATGTGGCAGCCCTCGCGCGCTTGACCGTCGATCGCCCCATTCATCTGCGCTTTATCGAATACATGCCCATTGGCGACGAGCGCACGAGCTCGCATTGCGCTGTGGACCCGCATGCGCCCGCGCTCAATCCCGAGCTGTGGGACGCGAGCGATACCGTGCCGAGCGACGAGCTGCGGGCGCGTATCAATGCCGGGGCCGCCGCGGCGGGGCTGGGCGAGCTCGAGCCGCTCGACATCAACGACGCTCCTGCCGGCGCGGGCCCTGCGCGCTATTGGCACTTTCCGGGCGCGGCGGGAACGGTCGGCTTCATTAGCGCCATGTCCAATCATTTTTGTGCGAATTGCAACCGTCTGCGCCTGACGGCCGATGGCAACGTGCGTCCGTGCCTGTTCAGCGATGCCGAGTATTCGGTGCGTGAGGCGCTGCGCCGTGGTGATGATATGCAGGTACTTTCGATTTGGCGCGATGCCGTGGCCCACAAACCGCAGGAACACGCGATAATTGAGGGCACGCAACGATTTATGTCCCAAATCGGAGGATGATCATATGGCCAAGAGCAGGTACGCCGATGCCACCAAGGCCGCTCGCAGGGCCGCGATGTCTGCCCACAAAGTCATGGCTGCGGCCAGCAATGCCGTTGCAGACGCGCAGCCGTCTGCCGGTGCTGCCACCGAGCCCGCCCGCGATGCCCGTCGCGACGAGCTGACGCATGTGGACGCCAAAGGCGAGGTACGCATGGTCGACGTGTCCGACAAGGCCGAGACCCATCGCATCGCCATCGCCGAGGGCACCATCCTCATGCACCCCGAGACGCAGGCTATGGTGCTGCAGGACCGCGCCAAAAAGGGCGACGTGCTTGCCTGCGCGCGCGTGGCGGGCATTATGGCCATCAAGCGCACGAGCGACATCATCCCCATGTGCCATCCGTTGCTCATTACCAAGAGCAAGTGCGACATTGCGCCCATCGCTTCGGCGGGGACGCCGGCCGAGGACGTGCCCGAGGGCTGGGCGCCGGCGCGCGCGGACGGGCAGGTCGGTTTTCACGTGCTGGTTACGGCCGGCGTGACGGGCAAGACGGGTATTGAGATGGAGGCCCTGACCGGCGCGAGTGCCGCGTGCCTAACGATCTACGACATGTGCAAGGCGGTCGATCGCGGCATGGAGATCGTCGACGTTCGCCTGCTGCACAAGGAAGGCGGCCGCTCGGGCGTGTGGGACCGCGCCGAGCGTCAGGCCGCTGCCGTTGAGGCCGTGGCCGCTGACGGTGCCGCGCCCGCGAGCGCACCCGTCGCCGTCGCGCCCGCAGCTCCGGCACCGGCCGTCCCCGCGATCGCGTTTATCGGCTACCAAAACTCGGGCAAGACCACACTTGTCGAGAAGGTCATCGCCGAGCTCACCCGCCGCGGCCTGCGCGTGGGTTCGCTCAAGCATCATGGGCATCATGGCTTTGACATTGATGTGCCCGCTAAGGATACCTGGCGCCATCACCAGGCCGGATCCAAGCACGTGGGGCTCATCTGCGCCACGCGCTGGGCGGAGTACGCCGATACGCGCGAGGAGGACGAGATGCCCGCGCGCGAGTTGCTGTCGCGTTACAACGATGTCGATGTGGTGATCATCGAGGGCTACAAGACCGAGGGCTTCGACAACATCGTGGTCGCGCGCTCCGGTGTCGACCGTCTGCGCGGCAAGAGCTCGCTCGACCTGGTCGACGGTCACACGCTGGCCCTTGCCTGCAACGAGGCCCTGGCGCGCCAGGCCTTCGACGCCGGCTTTGCGACCCGAGCCATCAACATCAACGACGCCCGAGCCATCTGCGATCTTATCCAAGATCACCTTTAAGGGCCGGCTCGCTGCGCTGCCATAACCTGCCAAAAAGGGACAGGTTTATTTCGGCAGGTTTTATCTGGGCAAACGTCACTTCCACCACAAAGGGGCCAGGCTCCTTTGTGGTGGTTTTTGCTTTGGTAGATGTGTGGGGCATGCCTTACAATCTACCAAGTAGTTCATGACGGGCGAAAAACGGAGAGAAGGGGCTTGATGCGTCCTTAATGTTTCATGCGGATAGATTGATTTGACAGACGGTGGCGAATGCCCGCCGTCCGCATTTGTATGAAACAAGGAGTCTCCATGCTCGCCTTTCTTTTCTCAAAGCCTCAATCATCGCTGTCCGTGCAGGCCAAACGCCTGGTGGCGATGCGCTTTCTCATCTACACCGGTTTTCAGACCAGCTACTTCATCGGCGTCATCGGAACGCTCACCTATGCAGACGATGCCTCAGTCGTGGCGACATCGCTGGCCGTCCTTTTTATGAACGTATTCGTGATCCTGGGATCCTTTGCGGGTGGAGCGGCGCTTGACGCTTGGGGTCCGTGCCGGCATTTCCGGGCGAGTATCGTCGCCACGTTGGCAACCGGCGCGGCAATCCTCGCCTTTGGCAGCGCGACCGGAACAGTCCTTGCCGGCGCGGTACTCCTGGGCTTTGTGATGGGATTCGCCCAGCCCATCGCCACGTCCTATCCGGCGTATCTCACCGACGACCCCGTCGAGCTCAAAGACATCAACTCCACCATCACCATGTTCTCCAACGTGAGTATCATCGTTGGGCCCACGCTGGGCGGCTTTGTCGCGGCGGCGTCGTCATCGCGCGTGGTGTTTGTGCTCATGATGATCTTTACCGTACTGGCGCTCGTCGCCGGTTGGGGCTTTAGGCCGCAAAGAGGTCGCGTCGCCGGGCATGCGGATGCCGATTCGGCAGAGGAAGGGGAGCGTGCGGGACAAAGCTCCAACCCTAGCACGTCCGCCCGCGCAACCTTCGCGACCAGCATCAAGACAGTCTTCACCAACAGCGTCCTCGCGCTACTTTTCTGCATCATCTTCCTCTCGAACTTTGGCTACGGTGCCTTCGATCCGCTGGAGTCGTTCTTCTACCGCGATGTCCTGCACGTCGGTGTCGAATGGATGGGCTGGCTCTCGTCGGCCTCGGGCGTGGGCGCGGTGCTGGGCGCCGTGGCCGCGCTCCGTTTGCCGCCGCACTTGGTTAACCTTAAAACGCTGCTCGTGGCACTTATGTCCGTGGGCCTGGGAAGTCTGCTCTATGTGGGGACGCCGTACGTGGGCGTAGCCCTTGTCGGCCAGATTGTCCTTGGCGTGGCCTGGGGCGTCGTCAACCCGCTCCACAACACGATCGTGCAAACGACGGCTCCGCTCGAGCAGCTCGGTCGCGTCAACTCGGTCATGGGCTTTGGCAACATGTTCGCCGGCGTGGCCCCGCTGGCGATTGCCCCGTGGCTGGCGGCGACGTTTGGTGTGCAGCAGACGCTCATCGGGGCGGGCATGGTCGTGACGGCGGTTCCCGCGGCGTTGCTGCTGTTTGGTCGCTGGCACTTGGATCGTGCCGCAAAGCAGTAAAAAACCATCACAACATTCGATGAAAATCGCGATTTTGCGGAAAAGCGTCGAATGTTGTGATGGTTTGCGCCCCGGGCCAGGCCATCCTGCGAGTCCGGCCACCACAAAGGGGCCAGGCACCTTTGTGGTGGTTTTTGCTTTGACGGGCCGCGCCCGCGCTTTGGTATACCATGAACGCCACATCCAGATACACCCCACACCGCCGTACAACCCAGAAAGGCCCCCATGGACGCCACCTTCAGCCACATCAAAGCCGTGTTCTGCGATATCGACGGCACGCTGCTCACGAGCCAGCACACGGTGTCCCCGCGCACCGTGGCGGCGATCCGCGCCTTGCGCGAGCGTGGCGTGCTCTTTGGCCTGTGCACCGGGCGCGACGCCCACGCGACCGAGGCCATGTACGAGCTCTGGGGTATCGAAGGCCTGGTGGACGTGCTCGTGGGCTGCGGTGGCGCCGAGGTCATCGACCGCGCGCACGACATCAACGAGCTGAGCTATCCGCTGCCGGGCGAGACCATCGCGCACATCTGCGAGCACATGGCGGACCTGCCGGCAACGCCCGTTTGCCCTCGGGACGGCGTGCTCTATGTGCCCGAGAGCAATGCATGCGTCGAGCACCTGTCGCGTGTCGACGGCGTGCCCTACCAGGTGGTCGATTTTGCCGAGTTTTTGCGCGAGCCGCAGCCCAAGGTGATGTTTACCATGGCGCCCGAGGTAATGCCGCGGGTGATTGAGCGGGCGTCGACGTTTGCCGATAACACTGTTAAGGCGGCGGCTCTGCAAACCACGCAGCGGCTCTACGAGTTCATGGATCCGCACGTGTCCAAGACGCGCGGCCTTGTGCGCGTGGCGGAGCTCAACGACATGGAGCTCCAGAACATCTGCGTGTTTGGCGATGCCGATAACGACACCTGCATGGTGGCCGATGCCGGTGTGGGCGTGGCTATGGCAAACGGAAGCGACGCCACCCGTGCCGCCGCCGACTTTGTAACCGCAAGCAACGACAAAGACGGCATCGCGATCTTTATCGAGGAACATCTGCTGTAGCGCCGGGGGAGAACCACCGCAGAAGGGGGCAGGCTCTTTTGCGGTGGCCTCAGGCGATTTGGGCGAATTGGTACCTAAAATCTGTGGGAAAATTCAAATATTGTTGTCTGAACATCATGCTTCTAACCACCGATGGGTTTAAGATATTCTCATCAATTTGGTAGGATATTCATCCCGGTTAATGACCTACCGCTCACGGTCGATTTCCGACCGTTCACAGGATGTTTGCTCTTGAGCAAATGTTGTGCAAATAAATCTAATGCCATTAAAAAATAACAGGCAACTAAATTACCAGTAGAAACAAAAAATAGATAGCGAATAAACGAAGGTAAATCTGAGCAAATGTCAAGAGAATTGACAATTCGCTATAAAACTATCGGTTATTTTGCCCAGATGTTCAAACAATCGTTACAATATTCGTTACTAAGTGTGCGTAATTACAGGTTGCGCAGATACGCTTGATAGTGAAAGAGCAAGATCTCGGTCTCTTGGGGAGGAGACATCGATGAAAGCGAATTCGGACAAATCTAAGCAGAGTAATAAAGCGACGCGCCGTGTACTGGCAGGCGTTTTGTGCGGAGCCTCCGTGTTGAGCCTGGTACTGTCGCTCGTCATGCCTCCAATCTCGCAGGCCATTGCCAACGATGGTCAGACCGAAGAAACTGTGACGGCGGGTGGTTCCTCAACTGAGTCTACTGATGTAGAAAACACCAACAACGGGGACGCCAAAAACCAGACTAGTGACGAGACCGAGGGCGGCGAGACCTCTGGTGACGCTGGCGCGGCAGGCCTGTCGTCCGATGACACGGGAGCCGAGAGCGCTGCGCAGTCTGCGGATGACGACACTAATGATGAAGACGCAATCGCGCCTGCTACAGAGAATGAATCAGATTATGAAATTCGCAACGCGGCAGAGCTGAGCTTAAAGCTCCTTAACAGGGAACTGCGCGATGGAGACGGCGTTGCTACTTTTAAGCTTATGGCCGATATCGTCTATGACGATGAGATTAGGCTCGAACAGTCCAGCGACAATCCCATCAATATCACCTTGGACTTAAATGGACACAAGATTAAGCACAATAGTGGTACCAGCCCGTTGTTCGATGTTGCAGATTATGCGACGCTTACGGTCGTGGATTCCGGGAAAGAACCGGAGAATGTTGCCGACGGCCAGCAGCTGCAAGATAAGGACGAGCATCTGACACCTGACAATTATGGTAAGACGGCAATAATGTCTTATGACGTTAATGAAGTTCCGAAAGATCTTACCTATTACGTAACCGAATCGACTGCAAGTGGTGTAGATACCACTGAGAAGATCAAAGAGTACAAGGCGACTATTAAGGGTGCAATTGTTGGAGTCACCGAGAACTCCACGATGAGGCTCATTAACGTTTACCGACATGGCACGTTTAACCTCGTAAGTGGCGCTATTACGCAGAAAAAGGGCTGCAATGTCGGCAGCCTCATCTATGCCGAGAACGGTTCTACCGTCAATATGAGCGGTGGCTATGTTTGCGGTGCTTCTACGAATACTTGGGCCAACGGTGCAGGTGTCATGGTGTCTAATGAAGGGGGCAGCGCTTCGGCCCTTAACCTGACCGGTGGCGTAATTGCTGGCAACTGCGCTTCGAGTGGCGGCGGTGTATATGCCAAGGGGTCTGCAGTCAAGGTGACCAGTGGCGTAATCTCCGGTAATAGCACATTCGGCGCGGGACTCGGTGGCGGCATTATGGCCGAGGGCGGCATCGTAGACGTTTCTGGTGGCTATATCACGAATAATAGAATGGCTAATTTTTGCGGCAAAGATGGCTACGGTGACCATGGCGGCGCTGGGCTTGCTGCCAATAACGGCGCTCATGTCACCATTTCTGGTGGCCAGATTACTGGCAATTATTCCGAGGAAGCCGGTGGCGGCGTTTACGTTACCGATGTGGATCGAAATAACCAGTCTCGTACGGGAATGGCGAGGCTGAATATCACGGGTGGAATTATTGCCTCCAACGTGAGCTTTCGATCTGAGGGTGCCGGCATTCGTGTGGGCCAGATGGTTGACGCGATGATTAACGGCACTACGAGCAGCAAGGTCTACATTACGAATAACCATTGCATGTCTCGCTTTGACTGGGGCGGCGGCGGCATCTTTGTCCAGGGAAACTCGAATGCGGATAAGGAATATACTGCTGGTAGATTATTTGTATACAACTCGTACATTAGCAGCAATATCGCCGGTGGCTATGGTGGTGGCGTTGCAGTCTGCCCGACGGGCAAGACGCTGGTGACGAACACTGACGGCACTGCAATCTTTGGCAATACATCTGCTGGCGATGAGCAAAATGCAGATGGCGATAAGCAAAATGCCAACGGTTACGATCCGGTAAATAACAAAGGTAATAATGGCAAGCCCCATCTTTCAAGCGGCGGTAGCGAAAAGAATCAAGATCAAGCTGCATACAACTCGAAGGTGTTTCGCGAACACGGCCACGCGGACTTCTTCCTTGCGGCAAAGGCTGGCCATCAGGAACCGCTTGCGGCGATAATCGGCAAGATGCTCGGCGGCGGAGATGCCAAGTATTCGGGAAGCAAAGAACGCAGTGATAACAAAGAACCCAGTGATAACGAAGAACTCTATGAGGCTATCAAAATCCCTGCCAATGGCGGCGTGAAGATTTATCGGAGCGTCGGTCTGTCTTCGGCTGTCATAGCTGGAAGTGATGAAGCGAATAAAGCGCAGGAAGCTGCCGGAACTTTCATCACGGGCAACTATTCTTGGGACCATGGTGGCGGCATCATGTCGAATGGCGACCTGTACTTAGGCCAGCCTGCTGATACGTATGTCTATCCGAGTCTTAAGCTGAAAGCGACCAAAGCCCTGTCCGGCCGTGCTCTCAAAGAGGGGGAGTTCTCCTTTGCGGTTTACCGTAAAGATTCAGACAGCGCGACAGCGCCTTATTGGAATAACAAGACATTCAACAATGGTGACTGCACCTTTGTTGGGTCTGCCAAGAATAGCGCTGACGGTAACATCACCTTTCACCTTGGCGAACAGTTCTTAGCGAGTGGCACTGGCGAAATTACGTACTACTTGGTCGAAGATGCGGGCAAGGATCCTGATGTCGACTACGATCATGCTGTATATGAGATTAAGGTGACAGTCGAGGACCACACGACCGTGCTCATGTCTGTTCCGACGCAGAACGATCCGAATGCGACTAAAGACCTTAAGGTCCATAACTACACGATTAAAAGTGTGAATGTTAAGAATCTTGGGGCTTCAACTGCCTTGTCGAGCACTGTGCCAGCAGATGCTGACGGCTATTATTCGATTGCCAACTCCGATGGTTCAAAGACTTTCAACAACACGTACACTCTGTACACTTCCGACGGCTCCTGGACTCCTAAGGCGACTAAGGTCGTTAAGGGTGGCGAGATGAAGGAGTTTACGCTCGAGTTTGCGGATAACGAGAAGTTTGAAGACGCCAAGACGGTGAAGACAACGGCCGACGGTACCAATAACCCCCAGACTCTGAGTTTTGTCGATAAAATCACGTACAAACTTAATGACCTCAACAAGGGCGAGGACCCTACTGGTCGTGGCGCTTCTAAGACCTTCACCTATTACGTTCGCGAACAGCAGCTGACCACACCGTTCACGAACTACAAATACGACAAGTCGGTCTACAAGATCACGGTCACGGCAACTGATCAGTCTGATAAGACGATCAAGTGCGATGTGACCTACACCAAGATCGTCAATGCCGATGGCAAGGATATCCCCGAGAAAGAGCAAAAGCCGGTCACCTACGTTCCAGCTAAGGACGAGGCCACTGGCAAGGAACAGAGCGTTCCGGTCTTCACCAACACCTACTCCACCTCTTTGCCCCTTTCTGGTATGTCGGGCGTCACTCTGACGTACCTTGCCGGCGCGGCGGTGCTTTGCGCTGCTGCGGCCTGGATGCACATTCGTCGCAAGGCGAATGCGAAGGGAGGCGAGCGTCGTGAATAAGAAAGTTTGCTCCTTCCCGATCTTGTTTGCGCTGCTTGCCCTCCTGATCGGCACCTGCGCGGTTGTGTTCCCCGCTTCCGCGCAGGCCGCGCCGACCTCGACCGGTTCCATCACGGTGAGCGGCACCGTGGCGAGCCGCTACGACGCCTACCAGATCTTTAGCGCCAACGTCGTCGACGGCGACAGCGACGCCAAGATCGCCACCGACCTTGCCTGGGCAAGCGACGCCGTGCGCGACGCCGCGCTGCCTGTGCTGCACAGCGCTGGCATGCCCAATTCCCAGACCACCGCGCAGGAAGCTGCCGAGTGGCTCAACACCGATTCCCACCTTACGAGCGCGCTGAGCGCACAGCTCGCTCGTTCCCTCCAGAGCTCTGGCGCCAGGCCTGCGGCCCTTAACGCGGGCACGACGGCCGAGCTGCCCTGCGGCTACTGGCTCATCGTCGCCAAAGACGACGCCATCGCCCAGAACGAGGCCGGCACCGCGCCGATCATGGCCCTGGTCGGCGGCAGCGCCGTCACCGTCAAGCCCAAGGCCGCGACGCCCAAGGTCTCCAAGCACGTGCTGGAGGACAGCGCCGCCGCCTGGCAGAAGGCCGCCGACGCCACGGCCGCCGACGACCTGTACTGGCGCCTCTCTGCCACGGTCCCGACCGGGCTCACCGCCTACGACACCTATACGGTGCAGTTTGTCGACACCATGAGCGCGGGACTCGACCCCTCCAAGGTGGCCGCGAGCATGCGCGTGTACGTGGCGGCGGGCGCGGACGGCGGCTTTGACGCGGTCCAGACCGGCAAGGACGGCCGCGCCGGCACTGAGCCCGCGAAGGGTTGGACCGACATCACGGCCCAGTGCGCCACCAAGGTAGCGGCCGACGGCAAGACCTTCACCGTGCGCACCGGCGACCTGATCGCCGCGCTCGGCGGGGCCGACGCCTTCACCGCGGGCGCCCGCGTGGTCGCCGTGTACAACGCGCCGCTCAACAGCGCATGCAACCACGGCATCGCGAAGGGCAACCCCAACGAGGTCTACCTGCGCTACCCGCGCTCTCCCTTTGCCGATCAGTCCGGCGACGCCGGCTTCACCCGCACGCCGAGCGACGACGCGTGCGCCTACACTTGGGATCTTGCGCTCACCAAGCGCGGCAGCGACGGCGACAAGCCGCTTGCCGGGGCGGTCCTGAGCATCGCCGACGACCGCGGCCGCACGCTGGCGGCCGACGGCACGTTGGATGCGGAGGGCAAGGCCACCGTCACCACGGGCGAGGACGGCCGCGTGACCGTCTCGGGCGTGGACTCGGGCAAGCTGGAGGTCCGCGAGCTCAAGGCGCCCAAGGGCTACACCGCCTTTGAGGGCACGCGCTCCGTGACGGTCAAGGCCGAGGGCCTGGACGTCGACCAGGTGGCCACCGCCAAGCCCAAGCTCGCCATCACGGCCGAGTCACCCCTGCGCGCCGACAGCGCGGACGGGTCGACGGGCAGCCTGGAGGCGTCGCTCATCAACACGCCCACCGGCACACCCCCTAGCATTACCACCGGAGGCTTTATGCCCTCGACTGGCGATATGGCAATGTACGCCGCGGCCGCCGCAGCGGTCGCCGGAGCCGCGCTCATCGTGGTCGCGCTCCTGGTCAAGCGGGGAGGTGGCAGCCATAAAGAGTAGCTGGCAGCCCCACAGAGAGCGGGGCGAGACGTAGCGAAGTAGATGCTAAGACACAGACAGATGATGACCGATCGAATGAGAATCAAACGGAAAACGGAGGAAAAGAAGATGAGCATGAGTAAGAACATCGCACGCCTGGCAGTAACCGCCGGCCTCACGGCAGCGCTGAGCTTCAGCGGCGTCATGGCCCCGGTGACCATGGCGTTTGCGGCCGAGGGCGACAGCAGCATCACGATCAATTGGGTCGACGAAGCCAACAAGGACAATACGTTCAAGGCTTATCAGATCTTCAAGGCTAAGGTTATTGACGCCCAGGACGGCAGCGGCAAGATTGCTTCTGACGTTAAGTGGGCAGTGGGCGAACAGGCTCAAAAGGACATTATTAAGGCTATTAGGGATAGCGAGGGCTATTCGGATTCTGATAGCAAGTTGCCTGCAGTGAATACCGAAACCGGGAAAGATCCTGCAACCCCGCAAAATGTGGCAGATTGGCTTTCTGCAAATGTGCAGAATAAGACAACTGCCAGCGTGAACGGCAATAAGGGGACGCGAGTTGCTCCTGGCGACGTGCTGTATTCGATTGCTCAAGCTGTGATGAAAGACGAGAATGCTGTTGGCGATTCCTTTAAGGCGGTCGATTCGTGGACGCGTCCGGTCGCTGCTGGCGATGGTTACTACCTCTTCGTATCTGATGATCTTACGAATGAGGCCAAGCCGAACACCGGCACCTCCCCGATTTTCGCTATCGTAGGTGGTAAGCCCGTAACGGTCACTGAGAAGACCAGCATCCCCACGGTCGATAAGCAGATTCTCGATGACACCGCAGACAAGACGGCCGCTACTGCCACGAAGGACGACTGGAAAAACGTGGGCGATGCCTGGATTGGGCAGGTAATCGACTACAAGTTGACTGGTACTGTTGCGGCCAATATTGCCACATATAATAAGTACCAGTATGTGTTCCAGGACCATCTCTCTGTTGGGCTGGATGCCGACCTAGATTCCGTCGTAGTTACTATTGGAGATGTTACCATCCCTCGTGTAGATGCTGGTCAGTCCGCAAATGGCTATACGGTAGATCTTAGGGAAACCAAAGACAAGTCCGGGAACTCTACGGGCAACGATCTGACGATTTCCTTCGATAACCTCAAGGCTGCTGCGGGGGCCAAGGGTGTTACACTCAATGAGAATTCCGAGGTCGTTGTGAAATACAAAGCAACGCTGACTGACAAGGCTGAATATACTACCACCGGCAACACCAATGATGTTAAACTCGTCTATTCGAATAATCCCATGACTAGCGACACCGGTACCTCCACGTCGAAGCGAGTTACCGACCATGTCTTCCGCCTGGATGTGACCAAGGTCGAAAAGGATAACGAGGGCCAAAAACTTGAAGCTACCTTCCAAGTTAAAATGACCAAAGAGGGAGGGAAAGAGCTTAAGGATAATAGGTGGCTGACCCAAACTGGCGGCATTACCGACAAAGAGGAAAAGGCCGGAAAATTCACGACCAGCAAGGGCACTGACAAGATTTATATCCCTGGTCTTGTTGCAGGAACGTATGAGATTACCGAATGCAATACTCCTGCTGGTTACAACACCCTTGCTCCGTTTACCATTACGGTGGATCCGACATACGACGAGGATGGCACTCTGACGGGGCTCGATGTAACGCCCAGCAATACCGAAATGGTTACTCCCAGTACTACAAATGACGCGACCATTCCTGTCACCATCAAGAACAAGAAGGGCTCCGGCCTCCCGCTCACCGGTCTCAACGGCGTGACCTTCACTTGGATTGCTGGTGGCGCGGTGCTGTGCATCGGCGTGGCTCACCTCATCCGCAGCCGTAAGCAGGCCGAGGAGTCCGAGCAGGAGTAACGCTCACTCATCCATCCCCTTGGCAGGTGGGATGTGATGGCCATGAGACTTGCGGACACTTTTCTCGTCCATCCACGTTCTTGCTTTGCCATTCTCTTTTCGGGGCAGACTCCGCACTGGAGTCTGCCCCGTTTTTTTTGGGATAACGCAGCCAGCCTCCATCGTCCGATGCGGGCACGTTCGTCATCGCGTTTCTTGACTCGTATGAGGTTCGGTTTAAGGTCCGTAGGCGCACGCGCGGTGCGGACGGTAGAAGGCATTTGCGCCGCAGCAAGCGCAAATAAGAATGCCCGGGGGTCGGATCCCGGGCATTTAACAAAACCAGAAAACTAGGCCGCCCGCGCTCCCAAACATTTACGCGGGGTGCGTCGTTTTCTATTGATATTGTATCCCGAATCGCCCCGCCGATCCGGGACATTTTGAAAACGCAAATGCGGGCTTACGCACGAACGGAATCTCTTTAATTCCGAAAATTATGTATAATTCCAATTAAAACTGGAATCAAACGAAAACGATGGAAATGAACGAAGCGCTAATCTATTTACAAGAAGCACTAGGCCTCTCCGTCAAGATCAAAATTTGGCCTGGATTCGCACGCTTGCCGCTGCATTTGCGGGCGATTGAGGTCCGCGCTGTTGACGCAAACGGTTTTTCGTTTTTGCTTGCAAGTTTGCCTACTGGCGTCGGGCTTCCCGAGGCTAAGAGAGTCTATAGTCAGCTAGCCTTGCGCGCGGAGACTCCTGTTGTCGTTTCGTTTCCTGATGCCGATGCACGTCAGCGCAAAGCATTGGTCGCACAAGGGATTCCCTTTGTCTGCCCGGGTAGACAGGCTTTTCTTCCATTTATGGGCACGGCCTGCACGGAGAGGGGCGGTGCCCGGTTTCGCAATCACGCGACCAAGATGTCGCCCAACGCACAGGCTGCCGCAATCTGGGGAGCAGCCCAGGAGCCATATCGTCCCTATGACCTTTGTCGTGCGCTTGGAATCTCGGCAAGCCGCGCGAGTGAGGCCATAACCGAGCTTGTTGACAGGGGGCTCGCGAGGCGCGAGCGTCGCGAGCGACGTGTCGTCGTGTTCCCTGTTGCCGTTGATCTTCTGCTCAGCGAACACATGGCAGAGCTCTCCTCGCCTGTCTCGAAGGTCTTTTTTGCAAGGAAGACGCCGCAGATCGACTATCTTGTTGACGCCGGGGAGACGGCGCTCGCCGCGCGTTCGATGCTCGCTGCGCCGGGCATGGAACAAAAGGCCGTCTTAAGAAGTACATGGCGTCAACTGAGCGACCTCGAAGTCGCAGACGGGGAGTTGCCGGATAACGAGACGGCGATGATCCAAGTGTGGCGCTATGCGCCCGTGTTTGCCGGCTCCTCCCGTGTCGACGACATTTCGCTTGCGCTATCTTTGGCGGCCATCGACGATGAGCGAATTCAGCTCGAAGTCGATCGCATGTTTGGAAAGGAATATCCATGGCAAGAAGCGCTGTAGAAGGTCTCCAAAAATTTCAGCAGCATATGCAAGAAGCTGCAGGATCGTATGCTCTTATCGGCGGCACGGCATGCGACATTTTGCTCGCGGAGGCGGGACTTCCGTTTAGGGCGACTCACGATTTTGATGTGGTAATTGTCGCCGATGACCGGTTGCCTCAGACGGCAGAAGCTATATGGACTTTGGTGCGTGATGGCGGTTATCGCTGCGGCTGGGGCGAAGGCAAAGACTCATGTTTTTATCGGTTTACAGAGCCTAAGAGGCCGGGTTACCCTCATATGATCGAACTCTTCGGGAAGTGCCCTGACTTTCTAAAGGGTCGTGAGGGGATTGATGTGGCGCCAATTCACGTTGATGAAAACATAAGCAGTCTTTCGGCAATTTTGTTGGACGATGCTTACTATAGCTTGCTCCTTCAGGGAATTCGGACCGTAGGCGGCGTTTCGGTCCTGGGTACGGAGTACATTGTTCCGTTCAAAGCGAAGGCGTATCTCGACCTAAAAGCTAGAAGGGAAGCGGGGGAGAACGTTGATTCGAGGAAGGTAAAAAAGCATAAACGTGATGCGCTGAGGCTTGCTCAGCTGCTTGGCGAGTCGGAAGGTGTCGACCTGCGCGGAGAGCTGAAGGACGATATGCTTGCGTTTGTTAAAGATTGTGAGGTGGGCGACGTCAATCTGAAACAGATTGGGATTGCGGGCGTAACGATGGCGCAGTTGCTCGAGACGATGAAAGCAACATATGGCTTGATTAGTTGAGTGGGGTAACGTGGCCCGGACGGTGCAGTCTAGCTGCGTTGTCCGGCGCATGGGCTCGCTATTCGGCTATTATTTGTTTAGACAACTTGAGTTGTAGAGGAGTGACCGGCGATGGTGCAGGGCGCCAAACATATGAAGAGCAATAACGCCGCGGCCAACGGCGGCTCAAGCCCTCAACCCAAACCTCAACCAAAGCCCAGGCGTCGTCGCAAGCGGTTGCCGCGCTGGGCCGACCGTCTCATCACCATCGTCATCATCCTTATTGGCGTGGGCCTTATGACCTGGCCGTGGATCTTGGACCGGCTCGAGGCCTCGGGCGTGTTCAACCAGATCAGCACGGTGTCCAGCACCGTGGACGCGCTGTCTGCCGAGGAGCGCGAGCGCATTCTGCTCCAGGCGCGCTCCTTTAACGAGCAGCTGGCGGGCGAGGCCACCGAGCTCCCCGCCGACCAGATCGAGCCCTACGCCCAGCAGCTCATCTTCGACCGCGACCCCATGATGAGCTGGGTCGAGATCCCCTCCATCGACGTGAGCATGCCCATCTACCACGGCACGAGCGAGGAAGTCCTTATGGCGGGCGTCGGCCACCTGGAGGGCACGAGCCTGCCGGTGGGCGGCACCTCGACGCATTGCGTGCTCACCGCGCACTCGGGCATGCGCAACCTGAGCATGTTCGACGACATCCACTCGCTGGAGCCCGGCGACCTGGTGCTGCTGCACACCATGAACAAGACGCTCGCCTACAAGATGGTGGACTCCGAGGTGGTGCTGCCCGAGGAGATGGAGTCGCTGACCATCGAGCCCGGTGCCGACAAGGTGACGCTCGTCACCTGCACGCCCTACGGCGTGAACAACCATCGCCTGCTGGTGCATTGCGTACGCACCAAGTACAGCAAGAAGGACGTCGACAAGCAAAAGTCGCTGGCCGGCCGCCACTGGGGCAAGCGCGAGTTTGCCGTGCTTATCGTGGTCGTGGCCATTGTTCTGTTGCTGCTGGACATCGTTATCCACGCGGTCCGCAAGCGCCGCAAGGCCAAGGCCTCGGCATAAGACATCGTTCAGAACCACCACAATGGGGACAGGCACCTTTGTGGTGGTTGGGGCTTCCAAACCATCACAACATTCGATGAAAATCTCGATTTTGGCGAAAAACGTCGAATGTTGTGATGGTTTTCGTTGTGGGCGAGACGGTTTTCGCTATGGACGGGACGGTTTTCGCTATGGACGGTGCGGTTTCGCTGCGGAACCGCCAGCCTGCCGCCTGCCAGCCCGCCGTCCTCGTTACGTTTTCGCTGCATTTGGGTAAAGCGCCTGCTCCAAGCCGGCGTTGCCTTGTATACTAGAGCGGTTTAACTGCTATGCGGAAGGGAGCGCCTATGGCACTCAGCGAGAAAGACGTGCGCGGCATCGCCGAGTACGCAAAGATCGCACTGACCGATGACGAGCTCACCCAGATGACGTCCTATCTGAACGACGCCGTCCAGATGCTCGAGCCCGTCTTGCAATATGACTTGCCCGACGTGGAGCCCACGTTCCATCCTATCGGAAGCCTGTCCAACGTGATGGGCGATGATCTGCGCGAGCCCGAGCGCGACCTGCCGCTCGAAGTTGCGCTCGAAAACGCCGGCAGCGCGCGCGACCGCTACTTCCGCGTGCCGTCCATTTTGGGAGAGGGGGAGAGCGAGTAATGGCGCAGAGCTTCGATTCCCTTACCGCTGCCCAGATCGCCGCGGGCGTTGCTGCCGGCGACTTTACCGCTACCGAGGTGGCCCAGGCCTCCCTTGCCGCCATCGAGGCGCGCGAGGGCGGGGTCCAGGCATTCCTGCAGGTGGCGCCCGAGCTTGCGCTCGAGGCCGCCGCGCGCGTGGATGCCGACCGTGCCGCAGGCAAGCCGCTGCCCCCGCTCGCGGGCGTGCCGCTGGCCATCAAGGACAACATGAACCTCGTGGGTACGCGCACCACCTGCGCTTCCCGTATGCTCGAGGACTACCAGAGCGTCTATACCGCTACCTGCGTCCAGCGCATGCTCGATGCCGGCTGCCTGCCCATGGGCAAGGCCAACATGGACGAGTTTGCCTTTGGCAGCTCCACTGAGAGCTCGGCGTTCCACCGCACCAACAACCCTTGGGATACCGAGCGCGTGCCCGGCGGCTCCTCGGGCGGCTCCGCTGCAGCCGTCGCCGCGGGCGAGGTCGCGCTGTCGCTGGGCTCGGACACCGGCGGCTCCATTCGCCAGCCGGCGTCGCTGTGCGGCGTGGTGGGCTTTAAGCCCACGTATGGCGCCGTGAGCCGTTACGGCGTGGTTGCCTTTGGCTCGTCGCTCGACCAGGTGGGCCCCTTTGGCCGCACGGTCGAGGATGTCGCGCTGGCCATGAACGCGCTTACCGGCGCGGGCCACGATCCGTACGACTGCACCAGCCAGGATTGCGCTGTCGACTTTACCGAGCATCTCAACGACAGCATCGAGGGTAAGCGCGTGGGCATCATCCCCGCGTTTATGGAGACCGAGGGCCTGACGCCCGAGGTCAAGGTCGCTGTTCAGCGCGCCGCCCAGGAGCTGCAGAACCAGGGCGCCGAGCTGGTCGAGGTCGACCTGCCGCACCTGGACGCCGCCATTGCCGCCTACTACGTCATCGGCCCGGCCGAGGCGTTCTCCAACCTGGCCCGCTTCGATGGCATTCGCTACGGCTATCAGGAGGAGGGCTGCGCCAACCTGTCCGACCAGAGTTCGCTTTCGCGCGCCCACGGCTTTGGTGCCGAGGCCAAGCGCCGTCAGATGCTCGGCGCCTACCTGCTGAGCTCGGGCGTGTACGACAAGTATTATTACGCCGCGCAGAAGGCCCGCACGCTCATCACGCAGGACTACGACGCTGCGTATGCCAAGGTGGACACCATCCTCATGCCCGCCTCGCCGCGCACGGCCTTTAAGTTTGGCGAGATCAGCGACCCCACGCAGATGTACCTCTCCGACCTGTACACCATCTCGCTCAACATTTGCGGCAACGGTGGCATCTCGGTGCCGCTGGGCTTGGGTGAGGATACTCAACTGCCCGTTTCTGCCCAGCTGGTGGGACCTGCCTTTAAGGACCGTCAGCTGCTCACGTTTGCCCGCGCCCTGGAGCGCGGCTTTGCCGATGCCGCCACGGGTGCGCCCGCGCTTTCCGTCGCGCCCGATTTTGCCGGGAAGGGAGGCGAGCTGTAATGAAGGAACTTTCCGAGGTCCTGCAGGATTGGGAGGCCGTGATCGGCCTGGAGATCCATACCGAGCTCACCGCACTCGATACCAAGATGTTCTGCAACTGCAAGCTCAGCCACGATGACGAGCCCAACGCCAACGTGTGCCCGGTGTGTCTGGGTCTGCCCGGCGCCCTGCCGGTGCCTAACAAGAAGGCAATCGAGAGCATCGTCAAGGCCGGTCTCGCCACCAATTGCGAGATCCAGCGCCACTCGATGTTCTACCGCAAGCACTACTTCTATCCCGATATGGCCAAGAACTTTCAGACCACGCAGGGCCCGGTCGCCTTTGCCATGTACGGTCACCTGGATTTGGACGTGACCGGTCGCGGTGCCGCCGAGCGCCCCGACTGCGCGTTTGGCGAGGCCGAGGCCCAGAGCCTGGCGAGCGCCTCGGCCAACGCCGAGGGTCTGTCCACGTCCATGACGTCGACCATGCGCGAGGGCAACCAGCGTGCCGGTCACCTGGCCAGCTACGATGCTTCTAACTTGCAGATGCCCGAGCGCCGCGAGGACGGTTCCTACACGGTACCCATTCGCATTCTGCGCATCCACATGGAGGAGGACGCCGCCAAGATGGTCCACGTGGGCGGCGCTGAGGGCCGCATTACCGCCGCGGCCGAGTCGCTCGTCGACTACAACCGCTGCGGCACGCCTTTGATTGAGCTCGTGACAGAGCCCGACTTGCGCACGCCCGAGGAGGCCCGCCTGTTTATGGAGAAGCTCCGTCGCATCTTTGTGACGCTGGGCATTTCCGACTGCTCCATGGAGAAGGGCTCCATGCGCTGCGACGGCAACGTGTCGCTGCGTCGCCGCGGCGAGACCAAGCTGGGTACCAAGACCGAGCTTAAGAACCTCAACTCGTTTAAGAGCCTGCATGACGGCCTTGCCTACGAGATCTGCCGCCAGGCCGAGGTGCTCGAGGAGGGCGGCATCATCTACCAGGAGACCCGCCACTGGGAGCCCAGCCGCAAGCGCACCGTTGTCATGCGTGTGAAGGAGACGGCCGACGACTATCGTCTGTTCCCCGATCCCGACCTAGCGCCGTTCGATCTGAACGACGAGTTCATCGACCGCTGCCGTGGCGAGATTCCCGAGCTGCCCGACGCCAAGCGCGTCCGTTTTGAGGCCGACTTTGGTATTAAGACAGCCGACGCCGAGCAGATTGCCGGCGACCCGGAGTTTGCCGAGTTCTTTGAGGCCGCCGCTGCCGGTATGGCTGGCAAGGAGGCCCAGACGGTTGCAAACTTGCTGGTGAACGAGATGATCGCCTACCTTAAGGGCGCGGGCGTCTCGCTGGCCGAGTCCGGCATCGCGCCGGCTCAGGTGGCAGCCCTTGCCAAGCTGCTGGCGACCGATGCCATCAGCTCCAACCAGGCACACGAGGTCTTTGAGGCCATGGCCCAGACCGGCGACGACCCCAACAAGATCGTCGACGAGCGCGGCATGCGTCAGGTGAGCGATGCTGGCGCGCTGCAGCCGATCGTGGACGAGGTGCTGGCAAACTGTGCCGATCAGGCGCAGCAGTATCGTGACGGCAACCAGAAGGTCATCGGCTTTTTGGTGGGCCAGTGCATGAAGGCGAGCCGCGGCAAGGGCAACCCGAAGCTCTTCAACGAGTTGCTGAGAACGTCGCTCTCGTAAACGGGAACCCGGGAGCCCCGGCAGGGCGGGTGCTTCCTCAAAATTTCGAACAGTCCTGCGCAAGACGAAGGCCACATTAAGTGGCCTTCTTTGCGTGCGGAACTCATTTTGAGCAAGCACCCGCCCTGCCGGGGCTCCCGGGTTCTGGCAACGACTCGGCCGTTCGGGTCAGGTGGGGCTGAATGGAATAGAGTGAATGGGCGCGCCGTTGGCGCGTCCATTTTTGTGCGGGTGACAAAGGGACTGTCCCTTTGTCACATTGCAATAAATGTGATGAGAGTGTGGCGAAATGAGCTTAAAACTTCCGTAAATGTGATAAATGTCACGTTTTACCTAGGGTAAAATGTGGGAAATATCACGTTTACGGAAGTTTCTTTGCGGGAGGTTCGTCCATGCAGCGAGATATCATTGCCAAGCTTAACGCTTGGAAAGCGTCAGAATATCGTAAGCCGCTTATCCTTAAGGGGGCGCGCCAGGTTGGAAAGACGTGGGCGCTTAAGGAGTTCGGCCGAACCTCGTACATCAATTTTGTGTATCTGACGCTCGAGGAGCCGTCACCTGGGGTACAGAGCGAGTACGCTCAGTTTTTCGAAGGTACGCGCGATCCTCGACGGATCATCTCAAATCTTTCCCTGGCACTTGGACAGCCTATCGATCCCGGCAAAACGCTGCTTATTATTGATGAGATCCAGGATTGTCCTTCTGCAGTCGGCGCCCTTAAATACTTCTGTGACGAGGCCCCCGAGTATCACGTCGCATGCGCAGGGTCTTTGTTGGGCGTTCGCTTGTCCCGTGAGACCAGCGCTTTTCCGGTGGGAAAGGTCGAGTTCATGGAGATGCGCCCCATGAGCTTTTCCGAGTTTCTGAAAGCCGAGGGCGCTGCAAACTACGACGAATACCTTGGCGGCCTGGATCAGATCGAAACAGTGCCCGATTTCTTCCATGTCCGTCTCGTCGAGCATCTTCGTCGTTATTTTGCATGCGGCGGCATGCCAGAGGCTCTTGGCCGGTGGGTGGAGACGGGCGATATCGTTCAGGTCGATAAGGTGTTGTCTGATCTCTTGGATTCCTACGAGCGCGATTTTGCCAAGCATGGTGGCCGTGCGCAGTTCGCCAAGCTTTCGCAAATATGGAACTCGATTCCAGCTCAGTTGGCGCGCGAGAACAAAAAGTTCGTTTGGGGTGCGGTGCGCGAGGGGGCTCGTGCTCGAGAATACGAGGATGCTCTGGAATGGCTTGCCGATGCTGGGCTCATCACGGCGGTTCGCCTTAATGCTGCCGGTGGTGTGCCGCTCTCTGCGTACGATGACCTCAAGGCATTTAAAGTCTACTGTCTTGATGTCGGCTTGCTGCGCCGCATGGCAAGGCTGGATGCGTCCGCTTTTGCCATCTCGGATGCGCTATTTTCGGAGTTCAAAGGTTCGTTCGCCGAGAACTATGTGCTTCAGGCATTACTTTCACAGTTAGATGCTGCTCCGCGTTACTGGACAAACGAGAAGCCGAAGCACGAAGTCGATTTTTTGATTCAAGTCGGAAACGAAATCGTTCCCGTCGAGGTCAAATCGGGAGAGGTCGTTCACTCCAAGAGCCTTAAGTACTATGCCGACAAGCATGCGGAGACGACTCCATTGAGGGTCCGCTACTCACTTAAGAACCTAAAGCTCGACGACGGGGTGCTCAACATTCCGTTGTATTTGGCTGATCGATCTGTCCCTCTTATCAAAAAGGCGCTTGATTGTGCGCATCTTGACGTTTAGATCCTGGGTGAGCTGACGGGCGGTGGCTAATTAATCGCTCCGTTACGGCCAGGGAGCTTGGGCCTTAGCGATGCTTGCTTCGCCAAGCGGTGGGGGTGGTGCCGGTGTATTGTTTGAAGGCTTGGGCGAAGGCGGCTTGCTGAGGGTAGTCGAGCCGCTCTGCTACCTGCGCTATCGTGAGCGCGCTATCGGCCAAAAGGTCCTGTGCTCGCTCCATACGGCGTCTGCGAATGTAGGCGCCCAGGGATTCGCCAGTTTGGGCCTTAAAGGTGGCGCATAGTTTGGAGCGGCTTGTGTAGAGCCTCTCGGCCACCTCGTTGATACCCACACGTCTGCCCTTGTCGAGCGCGCACTCAATCATTGCCGTTGCTTCTACGGCAATGGTTATGCTGACGCGTGTATCTGTCGCCTGCCGCGCCTGCTTGTGGGCCGCGCACGAACAGGCGAGCTCCGCGACCATGGTCTCCACGATGCCCTGCATATAGACGTGTCCGCCTACGGTGCGGGCGCGGTCCTCGTTAATCCGGCGCAGCGTGTGGCAGATGACAGACGTCGCTTCCTCGTGCCACGGCTCGGCAAACGCCTCAAAGATCCCCGCGAACTCGGTGGGATAGCGATGCTCCAGTTCGTCAAAATATCCAGGCAAAAAGAGCACCGAGCGCGAGTGATAAAGCTCCCCCGCAAACAGCGGGCTTAATTCCTCGCCACAGCTATCTTGGATAAAGCTGCAAACGGCATTGTTTGGCCACGGTCCATGCAATGGTTTGAGGTTCGCGGGCGTTATGCCAGCCTCGGGCATGCATGTAAGTGTGGGCGCGCTGACTTCGCTCACGCAGGCGTATGGCTCGGGTGTGTATTCGGCCAGGTACATATCGTGCGTCGGGGTGATGAAATGCTCCATGACGATGCAGGCAGGGGAGAGAGGCATGATCCATGCGCGGCCGTGCGCCCGTTCGTTTGCCACCTCGCCGGTAAAGACGGCACCCTTGCCGGTAAGCTCCAGGCCAAACTGCTCAAATTGCGGTGCGTAGAGCTCGGTTATGTCGGTCGCTGCCCGCCGTATTTGCAAAAACGTCCCTTTCCTTTGCAGAAACGTCCACGCCTGGCTTGATTGTGAGCCATGGCTAACACATCAATGATAAGTTCATTACGGTTAACTCTCAAGCCGTTAGAAAGGAATCTCATGGCAAAGGGATCAAAAAGGGAAGGTGGAGGCATCGGCGAGTTGCTCGCGTATGCCGGTGACCGTAAATTCCTAACGTATTTGGGCATGGCGCTCTCGGCGCTCTCGCAGCTGCTGAGCTTTGGCCCGTACGTGTGCATTTGGCTTGTCGCTCGCGACCTGATCGCCGTGGCACCTAACTGGAGCGAAGCCTGCGACATCGCGATGTATGGCTGGTGGGCCGTGGGGTTTGCGCTGGCAAGCATCGTAGTGTATTTCGCAGGCCTCATGTGCACGCACCTGTCTGCGTTTCGCTGCGCGTCCAATATCCGCAAGACTGCGAGCGAGCACCTGCTTAAACTGCCGCTTGGCTACTTTGACACGCACGCCACCGGTGAGCTGCGTCGTGTTGTAGACGGGTGTGCCGCCTCCACCGAGACTTTGCTCGCGCACATGCTGCCCGATATCGCAGGCGCCGTCGCCATGGTCGTGGGCTTGCTCGTGCTGCTTTTCGCCCTCGATTGGCGCTTGGGCGCGGCATGCCTCATCTCGGTGGCCATTTCGTTTGGCGCCATGGCCACCATGATGAGCGGCAAAGGCGCCGAGTTCATGAAGGCCTACATGGGAGCGCTGGTCAAGATGAACAAGACCGGCACCGAATACGTACGAGGCATCCCCGTGGTCAAGGTGTTTCAGCAGACGGTCTACTCCTTTAAGGCCTTCCACGATGCGATCGCCGAATATGCCGACATGGCGCAAAACTATGCGGGCACGTTCTGCCGAGGTCCGCAGGTGCTCAACCTTACCGCGCTCAATGGCCTTGTGACATTCCTGCTGCCCGTGGCGTTGCTGTTGGCGCCGGGCGAGACGGACTTCGCGCATTTTATGGCCAACTTCACGTTTTACGCGATATTTTCGGCCGTGGTGCCGACGGCCATGACCAAGCTCATGTTTGTGGGCGAGGCCTCTCAGATGAGTGCCGATTCGCTGGCTCGTATTCGAAGCGTCATGGATTCCAAGCAGCTCTCCGTGCCCGCCCAACCCAAGCACCCTGCCGGTGGCGACGTGCGATTTGAGGACGTGAGTTTTACCTACGAGGGTGCCGAAACACCTGCCGTTAGCCATGTGAGCTTTAGCGTTTCCGCGGGTAGCACTCTCGCCCTGGTGGGTCCCTCGGGTGGCGGCAAGTCAACCTGCGCAAGCCTGATCCCGCGTTTTTGGGACGTTTCCTCGGGTCGAGTGCTCGTAGGCGGTGTGGACGTTCGCGATATGGATCCGCACGAGCTTATGGGCCAGGTCGCCTTCGTGTTCCAGACCAACCAGCTGTTCCGGCAAACACTTGCCGATAACGTGCGCGCCTCCAAGCCTACGGCCACTGACGACGAAGTGCGTGCGGCCCTCACTGCAGCTCAGTGCGACGACATTGTGGCCAAGCTCCCACAGGGCATCAATACCATGCTCGGTGCCGGCGGAGCATATCTTTCGGGCGGCGAGGTCCAGCGCGTGGCACTCGCCCGCGCGATCCTTAAAGACGCGCCTATCGTGGTGCTCGATGAGGCCACGGCGTTTGCCGATCCCGAGAACGAGGCGCTCATCCAGCGCGCCTTTAGCAAGCTGGCGGCTGGTCGCACAGTCATTATGATTGCGCACCGACTCTCGACTGTGGTGGGCGCAGACCAAATCGTGGTGCTCAACCAGGGCAGCGTGCAGGAGTCGGGTACCCATGCCGAGTTGCTGTCCCAAGAGGGTCTGTATGCCAAGATGTGGGCCGAATACGAACAGGCCGCGAGCTGGAAAATCACTGCAGCGACCGCGGATGCCGCCGTCACGAAGGGAGGCGAGGCCTAAATGTTCGCCTCATTCCAAAAGAAGTATTTCCTATCCGATAAAGGCGTCGCCGGCGTAAAACGCGGCATTTTCTGGACCACGCTCACTAATCTTATTACCGTGGCTGGCATGGGCTTTTTATTCCTGGCTATGGCCGGCTTTGTCGAGCATCTCGTCGCCGGCGCCGACCTGCCGGATGCCCTGCCGATCGTGGGCGGCCTCCTGGTCTTTTTCGTGTTGCTCTTTGCCTCTAACTGGCAGCAGTATTACTACACCTACTGCATCTTTTACGAGGAGTGCGGCAAGCAGCGTATGGAGATTGCCGAGCGCTTGCGCAAACTGCCGCTGTCGTTTTTTGGTCGTCGTGATCTGGCCGATTTAACCGAGACCATCATGGGTGACGTCCAGGCCATGGAGCACGCCTACAGCCACGTGCTGGGAGAGCTTTGGGGTGCCATCATCGCAAGCGCCATTGTCTTCGTGGCATCGCTGTTCTTTTGCTGGCAGCTGGCGATTGCGGCGTTTTGGAGCGTTCCCGTGGCCTTTGCCGTGTTGTATCTAACACGCGGCCCCATGACTCCGGTGTTTGATCGCGTGCGCGCCGAGAAGGTCAAGGTTACCGAGGCTATTCAAGAGACGCTCGACTGCGTTCGCGAGATTCGCGCCACCAACCAGGAGGCCCATTATCTTGAGGGACTCAACGCCGTGATCGATGCCGAGGAGCGCGAGACCACCAAGGGCGAGCTCGCTAACGGGCTTTTGGTCAACTCCGCCTTTGCCATCCTGCGTCTGGGCATTGCCACCACGCTGGTCACGGGTGCCGCGATGGTCGCCTCCGGGCAGGTCGACTTTTTGGTGATGTTTGCCTTCCTGCTTATGGTGAGCCGTATCTATGCGCCCTTTGACCAGGCGTTAATGTTGATGTCTGAGCTGTTTGCCGCCGAGTCGTCTGCCAAGCGCATGCGTTCCATCATGGAAGAGCCTGTGGCGCGGGGCAGCGAGATATTTGAGCCCGTGGGCCACGATGTGGTGTTCGATCACGTGGCATTTGGCTATGGTGCGGGCGAGGACGGCCGCGCCGGCGAGAAAGTTCTTGCCGATGTGAGCTTTACCGCCAAGGAAGGCGAAGTTACGGCGCTAGTCGGTCCTTCGGGTTCCGGTAAGTCTACGGTGAGCCGCCTGGCCGCGCGCTTTTGGGATGCCACCGAAGGCACGGTCACCGTGGGTGGCGTGGATGTTGCGGGCGTCGATTCCGAGGTGCTCCTGCGCGACTACGCCATTGTGTTCCAAGACGTGCTGCTCTTTGACGACACGGTGATGGGAAACATCCGCCTCGGGCGTCGTGACGCCACCGATGAGGAAGTGCTTGCGGCCGCGCGTGCCGCCAACTGCGACGAGTTTGTGAACCGCATGCCGCAGGGCTACGACACCATGATCGGCGAGAACGGCTCCAAGCTGTCCGGCGGCGAGCGCCAGCGCATCTCTATCGCCCGCGCACTGCTCAAAGACGCGCCCATCGTGCTGTTGGACGAGGCGACGGCGAGCTTGGACGTGGAGAACGAGACCGTGGTACAGCAGGCACTTTCTCGTTTGCTCGCCGGCAAGACGGTTATCGTTATTGCCCACCGTATGCGTACGGTGGAAAATGCCGACAAAATCGTTGTGCTCAAGGATGGCGTGGTTGCCGAGCAGGGCACTCCGGCGCAGCTCAAGGCGGCAGGTGGAGAATTCGCCCGCATGGTTGCGCTGCAAAAGGAAGCGGCGGCCTGGCAGCTGTAGGAATATGACAAAGGGGCAGTTCCTTTGTCATATTGAGTTCACCCCCAAAGTTTCCAAAAAGTTAGCCACTGTTGACCAAATAGTTATACTAAACTGTTCTCAAAAGCGTGCTCGAGCAAACTAATGAACTCGGGTGCTAAGGCACCATGCCGCGCTTGTGCGGCAAAAGGGAGAAGCAACATGAAGAAGTCGACGTTCAATACCCTGCTTGTCGGTGGCGGTTTTCTGCTTGGCACGGCCGGCATCAAGCTGCTTACCAGCGCTCCGGTCAAGAATGCCTGCGTGCAGGGCATTGCGTGCGGCATGCGCATCAAGAACGGCTACCAGGACATGGTCGAGCAGGCCAAGGCTAATGTCGACGACATGGTTGCCGAGGCTGCCTACATCACCCAGAGCGAGGCCGCTGCTGACGAGGCAGCCGAGTAACGCTCCCAGGCACAAACTATGAGATTCTCGATTATTAGCGAGATCCCCGGCAGGACCCGTCTTCAATTGGCGGGTCCTGTGCCAGAGAGCGATCTCGATGCACTTCTTAAGCTTGGCGGCGACATCGACGGCGTGCGCAAGGTGCGCGTGTATGGTCGCATTGGCCAGATGGCGTTGGAGTACGACGAGCCGCGCCGCGCGAGCGTGCTCGACGCCTTGGGCGCGCTCGATGCTCAAGCTATCGACGATGCCAAGTCGGGCTACGTGATGCAACTCGAGCCGCGCAAGCACAAACTCGTTATGGACCTGGCGGCACTCGTCGGCGCCCATTACGCACGTCGCTGGTTCCTACTGACGCCGCTGCGTGCGGTGTTTGTCGTGGCCGGTTACATGACCTTTTTGCGCGCTGCCCTTCATGAGCTGGCGCAGCCGCGCCTGACCGTTCCTGTGCTCGACGCTTCGGCCATCGGCATCTCGTTCGTCAAGCGTGATGTCGACACCGCGGGCCAGACAATGTTCCTGCTTAATGTGGGCGAATTGCTCGAGGACTACACGCGCGCCATGAGCGAAAACGAGCTTATCAACTCGCTGCTTGATGTGCCCGACAAGGCGCAAAAGGTTGTCGGCGACACCGAGGTAAGCGTTGCCGCCACCGAGCTTGAGCCCGGCGATCTGGTCGCCGTGCGCACTGGCATGTCCATTTGCATCGACGGTGTTGTCGAGCAGGGGAGCGCTATGGTCAACCAAGCGACCCTGACCGGCGAGCCGCTGGCCGTCGAGCGCAGCGTGGGCGACGATGTATTCGCCGGCACCGTCGTGGAAGACGGCAGCATCTTGGTGCGCGTGCGCGCCAACACAGCGCAGACCAAGCTGCGCTCGATCGTCTCGCTCGTGCAGACGGCCGACTCGCTCAAGTCCGAGGGCCAGTCGCATATGGAGGACCTTGCCAACAAGATCGTCCCGTGGAACTTCCTGCTCGCGGGCCTTGTTGCGCTTACCACCCGCAGCCTCATCAAGACCTCAGCGGCACTGATGGTCGACTACTCGTGCGCACTCAAGCTTACGGGTTCCGTTGCCGTCATGACCGCCATGAGCGATGCCGCCAAGATGGGTGTTATGGTCAAGGGTGCTAAGTACTTTGAGTCGTTTGCCAAGGCCGACACCATTGTGTTTGATAAGACCGGCACGCTCACCGAGGCGCAGCCGCGTCTTGCCTGCGTACTCACCACCGATGGCTGGAGCGAGGACGAGGTCCTGCGCCTTTCCGCTTGCTTGGAGGAGCATTTTCCGCATCCGGTGGCGCGTGCCGTGGTCAATGCCGCACGCGAGCGCGGGCTTGAGCACCGCGAGCGCCATGCCGCCGTCGAGTACATCGTGGCGCACGGCATCGCTTCGTCCATCGAAGGGCGTCGCGCCATCATCGGTTCGGCGCACTTTGTATTCGAGGATGAGGGCGCGCAGCTCGAGTCTGACATTAAGGAGCAAATCGAGCTCCAGATGCAGGGTCTGTCGCCACTGTACCTGGCGGTCGACGGTGCGGTCGTGGGCGTACTCGGTATCGAGGACCCGCTCAAGGCCGGGGTCCGTGAGGCCATCGCCGACCTGCATGCTCTGGGCGTCAAGCATGTCGTTATGCTCACAGGCGATTCCGAGCGCACGGCCGAGCGCATTGCACGAGAGGCAGGTGTCGACGAGTTTAAGGCCGAACTGCTACCCGAGGACAAGTACGCCTATGTGGAGCGCATTAAGGGCGAGGGGCGCCACGTTGCCATGGTGGGCGACGGCGTCAACGATTCGCCGGCGCTCGGTTTGGCCGACGTGGGGCTGGCAATGGGTGGTGGAAGCGACATTGCCAAGGAGGTTGCCGATATCATCCTGACCGATACGGATCTCGCCGCGATCGTGCGTCTGCGCCGCATGAGCCAGGGCCTCGTTGATCGTCTGACGAGCTCCTACTCTAAGGTGATGCTCACCAACTCGGCGCTCTTGGCACTGGGTATTACCGGCGCGATTACCCCGCAGACCTCGTCGCTCCTGCACAACGGCTCGACGATCGCCTACAGCCTGAGCAACGCGAAGGCATATCTGCGCTAGCAGACGTGTTCGCCCACGTTATCTGGCCTGCGCCCAGGCGGCATCGGTGTCGTCTGGGCGCAGGCCTTTTGCATTTGACCATCTGCTAGCTTCTCTATATAGTGTTGCTAGCGATGCTAGCAACTGAAGGGAGCGGAATCAGCGTGGGTGCTGTTAGCGGCATGGCGCAGGTGAACGTTCGCGTAGATCGCCAGGTCAAGAACCGTGCCGAGGAGGCGCTGCGGCTTTCGGGCGGGTCACTGCCCGAGCTCATCAAAAAGGTGGTGGCCAAGGTCGCGCAGGGTGGCGGGCAGTGCGAGGAAGTGCTTGCGGCCGTCGACGACCGGCAGCAGACCGTCGCGCCCGATACTCCGTTCGCCGCATCATGGGCGGCGGCGGATCAGCTTTACGCGGACCTGGGCATCGCTACGTCGCCTGTATCCGACGATCGCGATTGGGACACAATCTATTCCGAAGCCATGGACGAGCGCTATCGCCAAAAGGGGATGATCCTGTGAGCGGGGCTCCCCTCAAAATAATGGTGGATGCCAACGTATGGGTTGATTCGTTTTGCGCCGACCATGCCGAGTCGCTTGCCGCACGTGCTTTTATCGGACGGGCGACGGAGACGGGGGCGTTGCTGTTCTTCCCGGTGCATATCGCTAAAGACGTGCTGTACGTTGTCCAACACGAGCTGAAGCGTAGCGTTCTTGCCAGCGGGGGAGCGCTCGACGAGGCTTCTGCCCGCGCGATTGGCGATGCGGCGTTGGCGTTTGTTCGGAACATGACCGAAAACGCCACGGCCGTGGGTGCAGATGCGTCGGACCTTTGGCTGGCCGACAAATACTTAGCGCTCCATCGCGATTACGAGGACAACTTGGTGCTCGCCGCATGCAAGCGCGCACAGGTCGATTACTTGGTGACCAACGATCGCAAGCTGCTCGAACATGCCGATCTTGCAGCAAAGACCCCGCGCCAAATGATGCCGATTCTTGCTTTGGCCGAACGCGGCGGCGCGGCTATCGGTTGACGCGAACTGCTTGCGGGCCTCTTGGACGACGATGCGCCAAGGGGCCCGCGTCTGCTATTTACAAAAGCTCGGCCTTGATGGCGTGACTTTCTGCGAGCTGCTCGGCTGCCTTTTCGTCGGAGCTGTCGAGTGCTGCCAGGCTGCGGTAGACCCACTCGTTGACCTGAGTGTTCTTGACGCCTGCGGTCTGCATAAGGGCGCCTACCTCGCGGATTGCTGCGAGCAGATCGGCTTTGGGACCCGCGAGCTCGACCTCGATGCCGTGGTAGGCGGTCACGCCGCGGTTCTCGCTCACGTGGTCGATAAAGCCCTCGACGGTCTCAAGCTGCTGGGCGAGAGCTGCATCATCGTCAGCGTCCAGCGCAACAAGGGCGTTCGAAACCGTGAGGGCGGGATGTCCGCAGGGGACAAAGCCTTCGATGACATCCATAGCTTCGGTAATGGTTGAGCCCAGGCCTGCGAGGGCATTGACGAGTTGCTGCTTGGTATCCATGGCGGTCCTTTCGACGGGTCAATTTTGCTTGGCGAAAATATACGTGACGCGATCGGTAGCAAAAGTGCGAAGTGCGGCGCACATTGGGGTCTTCACAGCTCGTGCATAGAACAGCTGTCCGCTTTCAGAACGTGGTAAGATAACACTCCACAAGCGGGGCTCGCCCTGCATGTTCCTTGAAAAGTCGACGGGTGTTGGGTACTCGTGCCCGATGCCATCCAGACTTTCCCGACATTCGGGGGCGACTGGTTTCGACACGATAGCTCTGAGAGAGGAAGCAAGCCGAGGTCTCCTCGCCTCGTTAAACAGGGGTACCGTCAAATTGAATTGACAACAACTCTTCTTTTGAGCCTATGGCTCTCGCTGCTTAGTTTATAGCGGCGCGTCAACCCGGTGATTTCCCCGACACCGGCGCGACGTCATTTTAGGGGAATGCTCCTGCGCACGTAATCGGTATGGCGCAGGCTAAGACCGAACCGGTTAGGACGCCGCGAGCGTGTCGCTGCGCGCAAAGCGTCCGAGACTAAACCAGCGACTGAGCTTGGAGATGCCAATCAGGGGGCTTTCGTGGACCGGAGTTCGATTCTCCGCGCCTCCACCATAAGTAACAGGCAGGTAGATACTTATATCTACCTGCCTTTTTATTTCTAGTCCGTATCGCGGAGAATCGAACTCTATGCAGGGCGCGAGCGTTAAGCAAACGCGGAGCGTTTGTAGCGAGCGGGCGAGGACGCCGGCAGGCGGCCGAAGCCGGTGCGTATTTGCGAAGCAAATACGCGGATTCTCCGCGCAAAGCCTCGACTAGATATAGACGCGATGCCGATCGTACTGCAGCCTGCCGTGCCCCGCATCAACGCAGGGTGAGACGCGCTTTCCCAATGGCAGCCCAGGCGGAAAGCGCGTCCCGGAATCCGCGCTCAGACTGGGACGTAGTTTCCGGATGACACATCAAGCGGAAAGCGCATCCCGGAATCTAAGCTCGACATGGGATTCATTTTCCTGATGACGGGCTCAGCGGAAAATGAGACCCGGAATTTGCTCTGAGAACGGGACACACTTTCCGCTTCACCTGCCGCCTCGAAAAACCCATGCGCTCGCTATCCCAAAACTGGGTAGAAGAAAGCCAAAACGAAACAGCAGGAGGTCAACATGACTGCAGAAGATAAGGCAAAGAACGCTGGCAAGGTCGCGCTCGTCCTGGAGGGCGGCAGCTTCCGCGGGCAATTTACCGCAGGCGTGCTCGACGTTCTCATGGAGGCTGGCGTCGAGATTCCGGCTGTCTACGGTGTATCGGCCGGCGCCCTCAACGGCGTGAACTACAAATCGCACCAGATCGGCCGTGCCAACCGCATCAACCTGGCTTTCTGCAACGACAATCGCTTCATGGGCGCCGCATCGTTTGCGTCCACGGGATCCATCGTCGGCTACGACTTTATCTTCAACGATGTCCAGGACCGCCTGGATCCCTTTGACAACGAGACGTTCGACGCGAGCCCCATCGAGATGTACGCCGTCGCGACGGACATGCTCTTTGGAACCGCCACGTACCTGCCGGTCAAAAGCGCCGTGCTCGACCTCGACGCCGTGCGCGCATCGACGTCGCTGCCGCTGGTGACGCCGCCGGTCGAGATTGACGGGCACAAATACGTCGATGGTGGCGTAGCCGATTCGGTCCCTATCGAGCATGTGCTCGAGGAGGCGGGCTTCGACCGTGCGGTCGTCATCGTCACGCAGGACCGTTCGTATGAGAAAAAGCCCTACGAGTTTTTGCCGGCCGCGCGTGCGCGTTATGCCGACTACCCCTATCTGCTCGAGGCTATCGAGACGCGCCACGACCGTTACAACATTCAGCGCATGCACCTGTGGAAGTATGAGCGCGAGGGCCGTGCGTTGGTCGTCGCTCCGCAAAAGCCGGTCGAGGTCGGCCATGTCGAGCACGATTCGGCAAAGCTTCTGGACCTGTATATCCAGGGCCGTCAGGAGGCAAAGCGCCTGCTCGCGGAAATCCAAGAGTTCGTTGAGCGCTAGCGACGGCGAACCCTCTAAAAATGACAACAGCTAAAGAGCTGGAAAATCACGGCTCGTGGATGACATGTGCAGAAACTCTGGTCGGAGCCAAAATACCTGTTGACTCGTACGGCGAGCGGGGTAATATGGACGGGTTACTTGCAGAGCCCCGTGAATCTCTGTAACAACACGTACTGTACATGGAGGAGTCTAAGTGATTTCGAAATCGACTCACTACGCCAAGCAGGGCGAGGTCCAGCGCAACTGGGTTCTCGTCGACGCCGATGGTGCTGTCCTGGGCCGTCTTGCCACCCAGATCGCAATGATCCTGCGCGGTAAGAACAAGCCCCAGTTCACGCCCAACAGCGACTGCGGCGACTTCGTTGTCGTCATCAACGCCGATAAGGTCCAGCTTACCGGTAACAAGGCCGACACGAAGACCTATTATCGCCACAGCGGCTACAACGGCGGCCTCAAGGCTGAGAGCTTCCGCCAGGCTATGGAGAAGCACCCGGAGAAGGTCATCGAGCGCGCCGTTCGCGGTATGCTGCCCAAGACCACCCTCGGCCGTGCCCAGATGACCAAGCTTAAGGTCTACGCTGGTGCCGAGCATCCGCATGCTGCCCAGAACCCCACGAAGATTGAGCTGGAGGCTTAAAGATGGCTGAGAACACCGTTGTCTACCAGGGTACCGGTCGTCGTAAGAACGCCGTCGCCCGCGTCCGTCTCGTCCCCGGCACCGGCAAGGTGACCATCAACAAGCGTGACGCCGAGCAGTATTTCGGCCGCCATCAGCTCGTTGAGAACGCCCTTGCTCCCTTCAAGGTGACCGACACCGCCGGTCAGTTCGACGTTATCGCTCTGTGCGATGGCGGCGGCATCTCCGGTCAGTCCGGCGCTCTGCGCCTGGGCATCGCTCGCGCTCTTCTGAACGCTGGCGACTACCGTGCTGACCTCAAGAAGGCCGGTTTCCTTACGCGCGATGCTCGCGTGGTCGAGCGCAAGAAGTACGGCCTCAAGAAGGCCCGCCGCGCTCCCCAGTTCTCCAAGCGCTAAGGTTTTATCTCCTTTCGAGATACAATGTACAAGCGGGGCCTGCCGATTCCTCGGCGGGTCCCGCTTTTCTTTTTCGACTAGGGTGGGCGGTTGTATATCGCCTGCTAGGGAAGGAGCAATCCTATGCCCCAGAACATCTTCGGTACCGATGGCGTCCGTGGCGTCGCCAATGCCGACCTCTCGTGCGACCTCGCGTTTCGCCTGGGCCGCGCGGCGACCAAGTTTCTTGGTCCGGATATCTGCATCGGCCGCGACACGCGTCTTTCGGGCACCATGCTCGAGAGCGCTCTGACCGCCGGCATCATGGCCGAGGGTGGCCGCCCGCATTGCTGCGGCGTTATTCCCACGCCCGCCGTGGCGCTGCTCACTGTTCAAAACGAGCTCGATGGCGGCATTGTCATCTCCGCTTCGCACAATCCGCCGGAGTTCAACGGCATCAAGTTCTTTAGCCGCAAGGGTATGAAGCTTCCCGATGCTGTCGAGGAAGAGATCAGCGCCTGGGTCATGTCCGAGGAAGCCATGGCTGCCGACACGCTGCCGACCGGTGCCGACGTGGGCCACATCATCAAGATGAAGGACGCCCGCAAGGCATATGTCGACCATGCCATCGATACGCTTGATGGCCTGAGGCTCGACGGCCTGGTCGTTGCCGTCGACTGCGGTCACGGTGCCTCCTGCCAGACTACGCCCGCCGCGCTGCAGCGCTTGGGTGCCACGGTGCACGCCATCAACACCGATTATTGCGGCACCGACATTAATGTTGAGTGCGGCTCTACGCACCTCGAGCCCCTTCGCGAGCTCGTGCTGCGCACCCATGCTGATATCGGCCTGGCCCACGACGGCGACGCCGACCGCGTACTGTTCGTGGACAGCGAGGGCAATGAGATCGACGGTGACTACATCCTGGCTATCTGCGGTTCTGACCTCGCCGCTCGCGGCAAGCTCGCCAACTCCGAGATCGTCTCGACCGTCATGTGCAACCTGGGCTTCTCCATCGCTATGAAGGAGCAGGGCTTCGAGATGGTTCAGACCGCCGTGGGCGACCGCTACGTTCTGGAGCGCATGTTCGCGGACGGCGCCGTCATCGGCGGCGAACAGTCCGGCCACATCATCTTTCTGGAGCACAACACCACCGGTGACGGCCTGGTGACGGCTCTGCAGCTTCTGGCCGTGCTCAAGCGCACCGGTCGTACCCTCACCGATCTTGCCGGCATCATGAAGAAGTACCCGCAGGTACTCGTTAACGTGCATTCCGACAACAAGGCCGGTCTGGACGATTGCCAGCCCATCTGGGATGCCGTCGCTGCTGCCGAGAAGGAGCTTGACGGTCGCGGCCGCATTCTGGTGCGTCCGAGTGGCACCGAGCCGCTGGTCCGCGTGATGGCCGAGGCCGAGACGCACGAGCTGACCCAGCGCGTTGTCGACGACATCGTCGAGGTTGTCAAGCGCGAACTTCCCTAATGGTCAAAAACGGGTGCCAAGTGGTAAACTGTTAAGGTTATTTTGATTGATTGGTATGTCCGAGGGGGAGCATGTTCACTAAAGTCCTAAGGTCTTTGGGTATGCGTGGTCGAGTCCTTACGCTGGATGCTCCCATCTCGGGCGACGTCATTCCACTTTCCGAGGTAAACGACCAGACGTTTGCTACCGGCCTTTTGGGCCAGGGCGTGGCGATTCGGCCCACCGGAACGCGTGTGATTGCACCGGCTGATGCCAAGGTCGAGGCCATTTTTCCCACGGGACACGCCGTTGCGCTTAACACGGTCGATGGCTTGGACGTGCTCATCCACGTTGGCCTGGACACTGTTCAGCTCGAGGGCAAGCACTTTACCGTACATGCGCAAGTGGGTGACATCGTCCATAAGGGCGATGTACTCATTGAGTTCGATCGCGAGGCAATTGCTGCCGAGGGCTACGATGTGACGGTTCCCATCTTGGTATGCAACTCCGTTGAGTTCTCGAGTATCAAGGGCTCCGTTGGTGTGCATGTCGAAGAGATGGACCAGCTCATCGTTGCTCGCGAGCGCTAGCAAGTGCACGTGGCCATTAGTCTACAATTCAAACACGTTTACGGAGGGCGCCCTTGAAAGAGGACGCCCTCCGTGGCAAGATGGGATTTGTCCGAAGCTAAAAGGCTTTGGGTCACCGTGGACGGGCAGGGGCCTCGACGCGGCTAGACACGAGACACATACATTACGCGACCTCGCCCTGGTGGCCGCACACGTTGGTTGCGGCCGACGCGGGCCGCGGGCAAGTGCTTGTAAGGGAGCCTTGCCTCTCTTGTACGAGAAAGGACGCGTAATGAAGATCATTAAAGCTAAAGACTACGAGGATATGAGCCGCAAGGCCGCTAATATCATCTCGGCCCAGGTTATCCTCAAGCCCGACTGTGTGCTGGGTCTTGCCACCGGCTCCACCCCGATCGGTGCCTACAAGCAGCTCGCTGCTTGGTACAAGAAGGGCGACGTCGACTTTGCCGAGGTCAGCACCTACAACCTGGACGAGTATCGCGGCCTTTCGCACGACGATCCCCAGAGCTATCACTACTTCATGCGTGAGAACTTCTTCGATCACATCAACATCAACCTGAACAACACGCATGTGCCCGACGGTTCCAACCCCGACGCCGCCGCTGCCTGCTCTGAGTACGACAAGATTGTCGCCGACGCCGGTTATCCGGATCTGCAGCTGCTCGGCATTGGCAACAACGGCCACATTGGCTTCAACGAGCCCGATGACCACTTCTCCAAGGGCACGCACTGCGTCGACCTCACCGAGAGCACCATTCAGGCCAACAGCCGCCTGTTCGACAGCATCGACGATGTTCCCCGTCAGGCCTACACCATGGGTACCCAGACCATCATGTATGCCCGCATGATCCTGGTCGTCGCCAACGGCGAGGCCAAGGCTCAGGCCGTGCATGACATGTGCTATGGTCCGGTTACGCCCGAGTGCCCGGCTTCGATCCTGCAGCTGCACACCAACTGCGTTGTCGTTGCCGACGAGGCCGCCCTTTCGCTCTGCGAGTAGCGCGAATCCTGCAGCCCGACATAGCCTTGCCTAAGGCCTCCGCTTTGCGGGGGCCTTTTTGCTATCCTTTTCCGCCCACTTGACCAAAATCTTGCCGCAAGCTTGACGAATACCGGATGCCCAACAGCTTGATTCATTCCATACCAGATTCTATGCAAAAATGCCACTAGAAGGTCGTAGACGGTAGCGGGTGCTAGGCGAGTTGAATGACATGGCTGAACCTTGTTCATCTGCGTTACACTGCCGCTTAGATGGGACAAGCTGACAAGCTCATTTACCTGCTTAAAGACCGATTAGTCGGGGGATTAATAACAATCGGCCCTCGCTGTACAAAAACTTGCCGCTTGCGTACCAAAAGACAACCTAAAACACAAGGTCGCTCTATTCATAGCGCGGCTTGTATGGTCTTGCGGCTACAGTGTCCATACGGTCGAGTTGAGGAGCGGGCATGGTAAACGATTTGAGCGGTATAGACGACCTCGAGCTGATGCCGCTGGGCGGAGGCTATATGGTGCGACGCGAACGCTTGATGAATGAGCTTATCGCCAAGGGCCGAAAGGCCGGCATCGTGGTTCTTTATGCGCCCGACGGGTTTGGGAAGACCTCGGTGCTGCTGCAGTACACCCATGAGGTTAAATGCGACCCGACGCGAGGCCCCGTGCGGATTATCGAGGCCGATCGTGCCATTGGGCGCGAGGTGTTTATGCAGCTCGAGGTGGTTACCGAAGAACTCAAAGACAAACCGCACTCTCTTATCGCGATTGATAATGTGCCAAACCTCGATCAGCATGATACCGAAGACCTCATCGAAAGGATTCGCGGCCTGCGCGCTATGGGGGTAGGGGTCTTTATTTCTTGCCGTCCTTCAAATCGTCAGCTGATTCATGGGCTGGGCGATTCGGTTAAGATCAATGCGCAGATGCTCAAGGTGCATGCCTATGAGTATTCGGCGTGGGCATCGGCGTTTTCGATCAGCACATCGCTCGACTTTTATCAGCTCACGCAGGGCGTGCCCGAGCTCGTTTCGGCATTGCAGACAGGTCTGTATGGCCAAGGCGACGTAGCCAGCCTGCTCGAAAACGAGATTGTCAACGTGTATGGCGCGGCACTTGCCGATCTGGCTTCACTCGACAATAATGCGCTGTTTTGCGTGGCATGTCTCATGGTTTTGATGGGCGAGGGCAATATCGCAGAACTCGAGGCCTGTGGGGTGAGGCTGTCGATGGTCGACCAGTCCTACTTTGTACGCGACTACCCGATCTTTGGCTTGGATCCCGCCGAGCGGAGTTTTACGTGTCTAGGCACGGAGGATAACGGACGCTTGCGCTTGCGTAAGTTGGTGGCCGAGGTTCGCCCCGAACTTGTTCCGAGGGCGGCCCGGATTTTGCTTAAGGCGGGCCGATGCGATGCGGCGATGGGCCTGGCGGACGCCTTTCTGGACCGTGAAGCGGTCCTTGAACTTGCTGGGCAGTATGGGGTCGATCTGGCTCTGACGGGGCACGGGGCCGATATCTGCCGAGCGGCGCTGGGCACGATCGATGCCGACGATCCGGCTCCAGAGCCAACGCCTGCCGAAGCGCTTGGCGTATATCTGGCAGCGGTCAGCGTGTCCAATACAAAGCTCGCTCGCTATATGGCATCGGTCATCGAACGCGGGGGCGAACGGGCGGCCTGCGAAATAGACCCTGTTTCATGGAGGGTGGCCCAGACACTGACGGCTGTTTGCTATGGGGACAACGGGCTTGGGCTTCCTACGAACCTGGCCGTGCCAGAAATAGAGACGTCCCACACCGCACTCGATATGTTGTCTGCGCATATCGAGGTCAAGCGCTGCCTGACCGAGCGGGGAGATGACGGCGGCGTTCTACAGCAGCTCAAAACGAGCAAGGCCTACGATTGCGAGCTCGACATCGCGGGGATTGTTATACGGGCCGATAGCATGCTGGTGGAGCTCTTTGACGGGTCGTTTGCGGGAACCGACGAGCGCGACGACGAGATGACGGTGGTGCGGGAGGCGCTCGACGTACGTGGGCTTAAGGCGATGGCTATCTGGGTGCGCATGGTGTTGGCGGCACGGCGGCTCCTTTCCGGCTTGCCGGTAACCGACGACGCGGCGTTCAACGAGCTCGATCGTTTTGCCGTGCGCATGCGCGACAACCAGATTCAGCTGTTTGGGCTGTTGCTAGAAGGCTGGCAGTCGCTGGCAGAGGGACGGCCGGTTAATGCAAAGTTCCGTGCGGTCCAAGTGCTCAAACTTGCCGAGGAGTCGATTGCGTACATGCGCGATAACGCATTGCTGCTGGAGCGCGCGGCATATCTGCGTAACACCTCGATGGTTTCGGTGCGCGAGGAAGCGGAGTTGCTCGATATAAGCCAGACGCAGGTTGGTGGAGCGGAGGCCTGGATGGTGGCGCTGCATTTGGCCTGTGCGGGCCGAGACAGCGATCTTGCGGCCTGGATGTCCATGAATCGTGCTGGGATTCTAGAGCCATCGTATCGGCTCTTTGCGCGTCTTGCCATGCATTGTCTGGGCGAGCCGGCGGGCAGGATACGCAAGAAGCTTCCCGTGCGCGAGCTGTCGCGGTACTCGCTGCGCGACGATTTGGAAGGGGAGGGCGAGCGTCTGTTCCAGGCTGGCGAGGTTGAAGCCGTTGATACCATCGGCCATATCGAGATTCGCATGTTTGGTGCGTTTCGCGCCGAGCGCGACGGGTTTCCCATCACGGACAAAATGTGGCGCCGCAAGAAGGCGGCGACGCTTGCCGAGCGGCTTGCGCTGGGCATGGATGCGCTCGTCGATCGCGAGACGCTGGCCATGGAGCTGTGGCCCCATGCCGAGTTCAATAGCGCCCGCAACAACCTGTACTCGACGATATCGCGCTTGCGGTCGGCTTTGGGACCGACGCCGGATGGCAAGTCGTGTGTGCTCATCCAAAATGAATGCATCGGACTCAACGGCGACTACGTCAAGACCGATGTACGGCTGTTTGACCAGATAAGCCGCGAGGTTTTGGGAAATCGCACGGGTGCGCGCGGGCCCCATTTAGTTGAGCTGTGCCTTAAGATTGAGCAGCTTTATGCCGGACCGCTGTATGTTCCCAATGGCTGTAATCCCACCTACTTTTTGCGTATGCGACGCATTATGCAGTCAAAGTACATCGATTGCATGATTAAGGGAGCAAATGCCGCTCTAGAAGAAAACGATCTGCAGTCGGCGATTTGGCTGGCGGAGTCGGGGCTTCGGCAGGAAACGGCGCGTGAGGATATGGTGCGCTGCGCCATGCGCGTCTACAGTGCGGCGGGGCGGCGGCGCGATATCGTCGAGCTGTACAGCGGGCATATGCACCATCTGAGGGAGCAGGTCAATGGTGTGCCCGAGCCCGAGACGCGGCGTCTATACGAGCGCTTGGTGGAGGGTCGGCTCAACCGCGTGCTGGTCGAGCGATAAAAAACGGGCGCCCGAAGTACTTGGGCACCCGTAAGCTTGCTATATGTTGGCTCGCCGGATCATTGGCTCTTAGACGAGCTTGATCTTCTCGATGTCCTTGCGCGAGGACTCGCGATACAGCGAGAACTTGCGGCCGATGACCTGGACGACCTCGGCGTGGCAACGCTCGGCGAGCTCTTCGGCGGCCTCGCGGGCGGAAAGGCTGGAGCCATCGAGCACGGAGCACTTAACGAGCTCGTGCTTCTCCAGATAGGCGACTGTCTGCTCGACGGTGCCCTCGTTGACGTCGGACTTGCCGATGATGATGGCGGGGTTGAGGTGATGGGCCATGCTGCGAAGCTGCTTGACCTGTGCTCCTGTCAGTGCCATGGGTTCTCGCTTTCTATGTATGGGGCGCCCCGCGACGGGGCCTTAATCTACGTGAGCTGTCCCACGATAGCGCAGGAACGGCGCGGTGTGGGGCGCGTTTGCCCAGTTCAAAAAGAATGCGGATGCCGAGTGAGTGGGCGGCGTGGGCTGCGAACAGGCTATGAGCTGGGCGCAGAGACCGGCTCCCATGCAATAAACGCCCAACGGACCTTGCGGACGTGGTCGAGCATATAGCGTCCCTGCGGCACGCCCTTGGAGCCCGGCTCACCGGCATGGGGGTTCTCAATCATGTGTTGAGCGATGTAGTCGCGCAGACGGTCGACCTTATCCTCGTTGCCATGCTCAAGCATGCGGGAAAAGTCCGCCACGCCCGCTTCAAGGCTGTCGAAGGTATCGCGACGAGGCGATTCAAAGTACGTAACCTGCGGCAGCGCACCCATCTGAATAAGGATGTTAAAGGCATACACAAAACCATTACTGCAGGTAACCGAGGCACCGATGGCGTTCATCAGGTGCAGATCATAGCGCGGGCTGGAGTTAGCGACCATCGTGACAGCACAACGCCGACGAGCCGTACGGTCAAGCTTGGCAAGTGCGCCTTTTAGGTTGGTCGTGGTGACAGAGCGACTGGCAAAGGCAACATCCACCGCTTTCGCGACCGGTCCAACCAAATCCCAATCATCATCCCAAGCAAGCTCAAGCGGCGTTATGCGCCCCTCGAGCCCGTAATACTCAATGCCGGCATCAAGCGTGCCCAGCATAGCGGGGGAGAAGTCGGCAGCAATCACAGGATGCCCAGCCTGAGCAAGCGGAATAGCAATCGACCCAGCCCCACACCCCATATCAAGCACCGACTCACCAGGCTCAAGAGCCAGCAATTTCATAAAATCCCGGGCATACGGAGCAGTCTCAAGCGGCCGAAAATGCCGAGCCCGCTTATCCCATTCAAAAGAATCATCAGCCCGATGCCGAGCGGCCTGCAGACGCATCCATTCGCCATTCCAATCCGCAGAAAGCAGCTCAGAACGAGTATCCCCATCAACCACGGGCCAACCTCCTAGCAACAAAAAAGCGACTCCCCCCCAAAAGAAGAGCCGCAACCAGCATATATCAGAAAAAGAACCGTTCCAACGCCAAACCACCGCACCAGTCAAGTGGTGCAGGAGCGAAGCGACTGCAACCGGGATAGAACCCAACCGAGGTCCCGTTGTGCGGGAGCCCCGGGGAGGGCAAATATATAAGGTCGATCGCGAGTTCCGCACGAGCCGGAGAGCACTTAATGTGCTCTCCGTGTGAGTCAGGACTGTCCGAGCAGGCGACCTTATATATTTGCCCTCCCCGGGGCTCCTCGCCAGTCCCCTCAGCTAGTTCTTCAGCGAGTTCAGCGGTGCCGGGAAGCGTCCACCGCGGTGGGCAAGCACGGTGCCAGCGTTGGGGTTCACCGGCATGATGGGCGCACGGCCAAACAGGCCGCCGTACTCGACGCAGTCGCCCACGTCCTTGCCGATGGCAGGAATCACGCGGACGGCCGTGGTCTTGTTGTTGATGACGCCGATGGCCATCTCGTCGGCGATGATGCCGGCGATGGTCTCGACCGGAGTGTCGCCAGGGATGGCAATCATGTCCAGGCCAACGGAGCACACGCAGGTCATGGCCTCGAGCTTCTCGAGCGAAAGCGCGCCGGCTTCGACGGCGGCGATCATGCCGGCGTCCTCGGACACGGGGATAAAGGCGCCGGAGAGACCGCCCACGCTGGAGCTGGCCATGACGCCGCCCTTCTTGACGGCATCGTTGAGCATGGCGAGCGCGCAGGTCGTGCCGGGGCCACCGCAGGTGCCCACGCCGATGATCTCGAGGATGCGCGCGACGGAGTCGCCGATGGCAGGCGTGGGAGCCAGCGACAGGTCGACAATGCCCTTCTCGACACCCAGACGATGGGCGGCCTCGCGGCTCATGAGCTCGCCGGCACGGGTGATCTTAAAGGCGGTCTGCTTGATCTTCTCGGCGACTTCCATCATCGATGCGGAATCGGGCAGCGTCTCCAGGGCTGCGGCCATAACGCCAGGGCCCGAGACGCCTACGTTGATGACGGCGTCGGCCTCGCCACCGCCGTGGACAGCGCCCGCCATAAACGGGGAGTCCTCGACCATGTTGGCAAAGCAGACAAACTTGGAAGCGCCGACGGAGTCCTGATCGGCCGTGAGCTTGGCGGCGTCGATGATGGTCTGGGCGGCCATAAGCACGGCGTCCATGTTGATACCGGCGCGCAGGCTGGCGACGTTGACGCTGGAGCAGACGCGGCTGGTGGTCGCGAGCGCCTGGGGGATGGACTGGATGACGCGGCGGTCGGCGTCACCGATGCCCTTCTGGACGAGCGCGGAGAAGCCGCCCAGGTAATCGATGCCGAGCGTCTCGGCCGCGCGGTCGAGGGCATGCGCGATGGGGGTGAGGTCCTCATCCTTGCAGCACGCGGCGATCTGCGCCACCGGGGTGACGGAAACGCGCTTGTTGACGATGGGGATACCGTACTCGCGCTCGAGGTTCTCGGCGGTCTCGACCAGATGCTCAGCCGTGTGCGTCACGTGGTCGTAGATTTTCGTGCACATGCGGTCGAGGTTCTCGTCGCCGCAACCCATGAGCGAAACACCCATGGTGATGGTCCTGATGTCGAGGTTCTGTTCCTCAACCATGCCGCGGGTTTCCGCGATTTCTGCGGGCGTGATCGCCATCCTTGCGCTCCTATCTGCCAAAACGAGCATAGTCTTATCTATTCTAACGTGCCGCACGTGCCAAGTGGCGCGTGCGGCACGTTTTGGTGCTCGGTTGTTTCCGTTGTGTTACTTCCCAAAGACCTCTTCGGCGATGCGCGCGCTCTCGGCGGCGTCCTTGGCGTAGTAGTCCGCGCCGATCTGTTTGGCGTATTCGGGGGTGAGCACGGCGCCGCCCACGATAATCTTGACGCCCGGCACCTCGGCATGAAGCAGTTTGATGGTCTCCTCCATGGCGACGACCGTGGTGGTCATAAGCGCCGAAAGGCCGACGAGCTTAATGTCGCGCTCCTGCACGGTCTTGAGCACCTCCTGCGGATCGACATCGCGACCCAGATCAAAGACGGTGTAGCCGTAGTTGTCGAGCAGCATCTTGACGATATTCTTACCGATGTCGTGGATGTCGCCCTTGACGGTGGCCACGCAGATCTTGCCCTTGTCGGCAATCTCACCGGCGGGCATCAGGCGCTTGATGGTGTCGAAGCCCACACGCGCGGCCTCGGCCGAGGCCATAAGCTGCGGCAAGAAGAACTTGCCCTGGTCAAAGAGGACGCCAACCTCATCGAGGGCGGGGATAAAGTGGTTGTTGATGAGGTCCATGGCATCGTGGTCTGCCAGCAGACGCTCGGTCTCGGCAGCGATCTCGCCTTTGCGGCCCGAGACGACCATGCGACGAATCGGGTCGTCGTTGCCGTCGGTGCCGGCGGTGCCAGCAGCGGGCGCGGCATCACTCGATGCGGCCTGAGCCGCTGCCGGGTTGGCGGCGATCTTGTACGGATCGGTCCAGCCGGCGTAGCGCTCGATGTATCCGGTCGAGCCCTCGTCCTCAACGCTCAGGACGCGATAGCTGTAGACAGTATCCATAAAGCGCTTGGAGCCCGGGTTCATGATGGGGGCGTCCAGGCCCGCGCCGAAGGCGGCGGCCAAAAAGACCGAGCCCAGCAGCGGGCGGGCAGGCAGGCCAAAGCTGATGTTCGACACGCCGAGCGCGCATTTGACGCCCAGACGCTCCTTGCACAGAGACATGGCGCGCAGGATCTGCTCGGCCTGGCGTTGATTGGTCGAGGCGGTCATGACCAGGCAGTCGATGAGGATGCGGTCCGGTCCGATGCCGTAGCGGGCAGCCTCGGCCACGATGCGCTCGGCGATGGCAAAGCGGGCCTCGGCGGTATCGGGGATGCCGCCTTCGTCGAGCGTAAGTCCGACAACGTTGGTGCCGTAGTGGGCGACCAGCGGAAAGATCTCATCCATGATCTGCTGCTTGCCATTGACCGAGTTGATGATGGGCTTGCCGGCGTAGCGGCGCACGGCGGCCTCGACGGCTGCGGGGTCGGTGGAGTCGATCTGCAGCGGCAGCAACGTGGAGCCCTGGAGCTGCTCGGTGGCCTGTTGGATGATCTTGACCTCGTCGATCTCGGGCAGGCCCACGTTAACGTCCAGGATGTCGGCGCCCTGTTCCTGCTGGCTGATACCCTGGCTCACGACGTAGTCCAGGTCGCCGTCGCGCAGGGCCTGCTGCAGGCGCTTTTTGCCGGTGGGGTTGATGCGCTCGCCGATGACGGCGATCTTGTGGCCGTCGCAGGGAAGGTCCACGACCGTTTGGGCGCTCGTGACCGACATGCTGGGCTTGCGGCGGCGCGGGCTGGGCGTGTGGTTATCGATAAGCGTGCGTAGCGCTGCCATGTGCGCCGGCGTGGTGCCGCAGCAGCCGCCCACGACGCTCACGCCGTCGGCGATCATGCCGGCGACGGCCTCGGCGTATTCGGGGGCCTGGATATCAAAGACGGTGTTGCCGTCGTCGTCCACATGGGGGAGTCCTGCGTTGGCCTGCACCATGATGGGTTTGTCGGTGACGGTGAGCATGCGTGCGGCAAGACCGCGGAGCTCGGCCGGTCCCTGGCTGCAGTTGATGCCTAAAACGTCGGCGCCGATGGCGTCGAGCGTGATGGCGGCCACCTCGGGACTCGTGCCCAGAAACGTGCGGCCGTCTTCCTCGAAGGTCATGGTGGCAAAGACGGGCAGGTCGGAGTTCTCGCGGCAGGCGAGGACGGCCGCCTTGATCTCGGCAAGGTCGGTCATGGTCTCGATAATAAAGAGGTCCACACCCGCGGCGACGCCGGCGCGCACTTCCTCGGCAAAGAGGTCGTAGGCCTCGTCGAAGCTCAGAGTACCCAGGGGGCGAAGCAGCGCGCCGATGGGGCCGATATCGCCGGCGACGTAGCGGGCGCCGGCCTCGCGGGCACAGGCGACGGCCGCGGCAAAGACGTCTGCCACGGTGGCGGCACCGTCGAGCTTGTGGGCGTTGGCGCCAAAGGTGTTGGCGGTAATCACGTCGCAGCCGGCCTCGACATATTGACGTTGGATATCAGTGATAACCTGGGGTTCCTCAAAGTTGAGCAGCTCGGGCAGGGCGCCCGCCTTCATACCAGCGGCCTGCAACATGGTGCCCATACCGCCGTCGAACAGCAAGTGCCCCGTGCCCTCGATGGCGGCGCGCAGGCGATCGTCCTTAATGCGCAGATCGTCGATCGTGCGCGTCTTGTACGTGGCACCGTTGCGACGTGCGGCGTCAACAGGCGCCGCCAGCGCGGCACCGTCCAGATCATGAGTGATAAGTATGTTTGAGCTATTCGCCATGTGCATCCATTTCGTCTAGAGCCCACTGAGGAATTTCTATTTGAAGAGATTTGTCGGGCTCGATATCTTCGATTCGCTTGTTGTAGTGGGCAAGAAGCCGTGCGACATTTAATCGAATTAGGCCTCGCTTGTAGAACGATAACTCTTCAATATTGATGCCGATAAACGATTCGAGCGCGATAACCTGTACGCGATTGCCGAGTCCCTCACTTTCGAACAGTCCGTAAGCGAAGGAAACTTTATCGTGGGGGACAACGACGATGGGCCGAATGCCATTTCGAATGTTATCTCGGCATCGATCGGTCAATTTGGCCATTGGCGATACAGTCACATGAAATGCAGCATCATTGATTTGGAAATCGCCAGAACGGTCTGTCTGCTGGTCGGCGGCGTTTGAGTTGTCCTTTCCGATTTCTATGGTTGGAAATAACATCTCTAGTTTTGCACCTACCAGGTGCTGTGCGACGGTACCCGTTGGCTTATCGGACCGTAGGCTTGCTTCGGCTAGGATATCATCGACAATGACAGAAATTGGTTTTTGAAGATCGATTTCGACTTTGATTCTCTGCCGGTTAAAGAAATCGACCTGGATTCGCTCGACGAAGAAATTGGCGATTGCATTCGCAGCTTCAAGACGAGTGTCTTCGCAAGTGTCACTGGGTAGGGCAGAGTTGATAATTGTGGCAAGCTCAAGCGCCATCGGGAGTGTGCCGCGTGAGGTTCTGCCGCCCTCTGATGCGAAGGCACGCGTTTCCCCATGTCTGGCTAAAACTGTTTTGATGCATGCTCCACTTAGGCCTCGTACTTGGCTCCCCTTGTCCGATTGCACATAATCGTCGGTGAGCGGAAAACGGTTTTGCAACAGCTCGCTTATGCCTATGCCAACCGCCATGACGTTACGGTTGACGTTGCCTCGCTTGCTGCGCTTGGATTCGTACCAGAGTTCAATGGCATCCAAGATGTCTTTATCGGGCTCGCTCAAGGAGCAATTGGTCATTTCCATTATTGTCCACTCCGTTCCTTGAAGACATAAGCGCGGGTTTGACTGCATTTTTTATAAGCCAAGTGACAACTGGCACGGCAACTGCATCGCCGAATGCGTAGCGAATCTGAGCATCCGAGAAGCCGCTAAACTGACATGAGTCAGCACCTTGGAGACGGGCATATTCAGTTCCAGTCATCCAGCGAACTTCTATCTTTCCGTTTTCGCATATAACGACTGCCTGTCTTGATGAGCCGCCGCGAGCCGTTCTTAGACATCCGGCAATTTCTTCTTCACGGATTTCCCAGCGCACAACGCCCGATCGCGTGCGACGGTAAGCAGTGCGAACAATTCTTTCTTTGGCATTTAAGAAGCGCTGAAGGCGCTCTGCTTGATGCGGTGCAAGTGAGTCGATAAATGCTTGTACTTGGTTTTTGTTCCACCAACGCTTGTCGTTCTCGGGAATATTTTCAACAACCGTTGCAAGGCCCGTCATGCGAAGTGGACTTGGCTCGTTTAGGTGAGAGACGTGCGTAATGAGTGAAGGATCGGAGTGAATCCAGGAGACCTTTTCAGGTCGAAGCGAGGAATCGAGTCGGCTGTTGGGAAGAGGGTTTTTTAATCCGACGACAAACATGCGGGGGCGTGACTGGGGAAGCCAGTGCCGTGCATCGATAAAATAAGCGTCGCATGAATAGCCTAAACGATTAAATTCCTGGCAAACGAGTCTAAAGTCATCACTGTTATTAGACGTGGCAAGGCCGATGACATTTTCGAGAACAAGTGCCCTCGGGGCACGATCGCTCATTCCTTCGATGGCCTTAATAAAGCCAAAGAACGCGCTGGACTCTTTGCCAGAGATAAGTCCCTCCCTGTTTCCCGCGAGAGATAAGTTTGTGCAAGGGCTTGACGCCCATGCGATGTCGGCTTGAGGTATTAGGTCGGGGTCGAGTGTGTGGACATCCTGCTCGACTAGATGTTCATCGCCCCAACACTGGCTGTACATGGCGCATTTAGTATGGTCTATGTCATTTGCCCAGATTGTTTTGATTCCGGCTTTTGCCATGCCGGCACGAGCCAAGCCAATGCCTGAAAAAAACTCAAGCGCGGTTAGTTGTGGCGAGAACTGCAGAATGTTGTGCATGTACTGGCTTTCAGATAGTTGTTATTTGGCATCTTATGGTACTTGTTTGTGAGGACATTCGCTTACATACGGATGAGATTCCCTCGATACCGTGCCATCATTGACATTTTATTCAGAATGCGAATAGCAGGTGGTATGGGTGGCGCGGAAGCGGCAGTGCTCGCGCATGCGGCAGATATTGCAGGTGGGGCGGCTCTGGGCGTCGTGGACTTCGCCGTCGAACAGGCCGATCACCGCGGTCACGCTCTTGGTGGGCATGAGCAGGCTGGTCGGCGTGACGGTAAGCCCGATGAGCCGCGTGGCGTTGAGCGCATTGACGATCGAGCGCTGGGCCGAGAGCGGGCAGTCGCCGTAGCCGGGGCTAAAGCGCCAGTTGCCGGCGAGTCCGTGTGCGGCGGCGTCCGTCTTGACCTGCTGGTCCATTTGCTCAACGGCGGCTTCCACGTAAGCGGAGCACGCGGCGTCGAGCACGGCGCCCTCCAGGGGATGTTGGGCTCCCGTGGTGCGCAGGCGACGCTCGGCGTCCATGCCGAGGGTACATGCCATGAGCGCGGCAAAGCGGGCATCTTTGAGATGTCGATAGATATCGCGACCTCGCAGCTCAACGTTGGTGCCGACCAAGCGAATGCAAGGCTCACTTTGTTCGTCCACGCCCGTGGCATCGACGGCAAACACGCGGCGCACGCCACGGGGCTCAATGTCAAGTTCCAGACGCTCGACCACAAGCTCAATACGTCGTGACAGCTCGGGCTCGATCTGCTGGCCGCCGTAACCCAGATACCGCAGCATCTCGGCACGGTCGACACGGGGATGGTGCGCAGCATCGACACGGTAAAGCGCCGGCGACGCAAGGTCGGCCGGCACTTCGACAGCGGTTGTATCGATGTGCGGTTTTTCCATTACCCCAGGCGCTCCATAATGGTCGCGGCGATCGCAGGACGGTTCATAGTGTACAGGTGCAGGCCGTCGGCGCCGTGCTCCTTGAGGTCGCAAAGCTGGCGGGCGGCATAATCTACACCGGCTGCCTGCAGGCTCTCGGGGTCGTTCTCGTACTTGGCGAGAATCTTGATGACGGGGGAGGGCAGCGACGCGCCGCACATAAAGACCATGCGGCTGATCTGCGACTTGCCCATAAACGGCATGATGCCCGCGGTAATGGGCACGGTGATGCCGGCCTTGTCGGCAAGCTCGCGAAAACGGTAGAAGCACTCGTTATCAAAGAAGAGCTGTGTCACAAAGAAGCTCGCGCCGGCGTCCTGTTTTTGCTTGAGGTGTTCGACCGAGAGGTTGAGATCCTCACAGGCAATGTGGCCCTCGGGGTAGGCTGCGGCGCCCACGCAAAAGCCGGCGTCGACGAGCTCGGGGATGAGGTCGCGGGCGTAGGCGTAGTCGGAGGCGGGCTTGTCGTCCTCGGTCGCGCCGGCAGGGAGATCGCCACGCAGGGCCAGAATGTTTTCAACGCCGGCGGTGCGATACTCGTCGATCTTGGCGGCGATGTCGGCGTGGGTGCGGCCCACGCAGGTGAGGTGTGCCACCGAGGGCGTGTCGAATTCGCTCGAAATCATATGCGCGATGGGGGCGGTGGTGGCACCGTTGCCCGAGCCGCCGGCCGAGCAGGTGACCGAGACAAAGCTCGGCGAAAGCTTGCACAGATTGCCTGCCACTTCGCGAGCCGTGTCGAGGGTGAGCTCGCCCTTGGGCGGGAACATCTCAAACGAAACGGGCGCGGTGCCCTGGGATGCTGCCTGCTTAAAAACCTCGTCGACGCGCATATCGTGCTCCTCTAGATACGTAATAGTGTGATGTGTTGTAAGGATTCTACAGCACCACTGTGTCACGGTGGAGTTTCACTCGTTATTCGGGGATACCAATCAAAGATGCCTTGCTATCGGCTTTCTCTATAACAGAGCGGCTAATCTAGGCACGGACTATAAAGACTGATATCTGATGCAAAATACCAGTTAATAGAGCTCCATCCCAAATTGACTACCCTTAAACCATGGGGAGAGGTCTGCAATTTATGCAGTTGATTGGCTGTTGAGGGTGGCAACGCCGCCTCGATAGGGTAACCTCATTGATTGGTTTCGCGACAGCAACATAACGGTAATGTCGCGGAAACACGGCGAGTCTAAGCTATGACTCGTTCGTTAGTAATCAACACCGCTTCTCACGCGGTGCCGATACGAAGGGAGTTCCGTATGGCCGAACTTACTGACCGCTTCGGGACCATGGTGTTCTCTGAGGAAGTCATGAAGGACTACCTCCCCAAGGACATTTGGAAGCGCCTTGCTGCAACCCTCGAGGGCGGTGAGCCGCTCGACCTGGATGTGGCCAACGCCGTTGCCCATGCCATGAAGGTCTGGGCCATCTCCAAGGGCGCGACGCACTACGCGCACTGGTTCCAGCCGCTTTCGGGCATTACTTCCGAGAAGCACGACAGCTTCCTGGAGCCCAACCACGACGGCACCGCCATTACCAAGTTTACGGGCAAGAACCTCATCCAGGGCGAGCCCGATGCCTCGAGCTTCCCCAACGGCGGCCTGCGTGCTACCTTCGAGGCCCGTGGCTACACCGCTTGGGACCCCACTAGCCCCGCCTTTATCAAGGACGATGTCCTGTGCATCCCCACGGCTTTCTGCTCCTACACGGGCGAGGCCCTGGACAAGAAGACCCCGCTGCTGCGTTCCATGACCGCGCTCTCGCGTGAGTCTAAGCGCGTTTTGGCGCTGTTCGGTAAGACCCCCAAGAAGGTCGTTCCTTCCGTGGGCGACGAGCAGGAGTACTTCCTGATCAAGAAGGACGCCTACCGCAAGCGCAAGGACCTGGTCATTACCGGCCGCACCCTCTTTGGTGCTGCTCCATGCAAGGGTCAGGAGCTCGAGGAGCACTACTTTGGCGCTATCCGCCCCACCGTCTCGGCCTATATGAAGGATCTGGACGATGAGCTGTGGGCGCTTGGCATTCCCGCCAAGACCAAGCACAACGAGGTTGCTCCCTGCCAGCATGAGCTTGCCCCCGTCTATGGCGAAGTCAACGAGGCCATCGACCAGAATCTGGTCATGATGGAGAAGATGAAGCTCATCGCCTCCCGCCACGACTTGGTCTGCCTGCTGCACGAGAAGCCCTTTGAGGGCATCAATGGTTCGGGCAAGCACAACAACTGGTCGCTTGGCACCGAGTCCGAGAATCTGCTCGATCCGGGCGACACTCCGCTCGACAACCTGCAGTTCATCGTCTTCCTCACCGCGGTGATCGAGGCCGTCGATAACTATCAGGAGCTCCTGCGTGCCTCTGTTGCCTCGGCCGGTAACGACCATCGTCTGGGCGCCAACGAGGCTCCTCCGGCGATTATGTCCATCTTCCTGGGCGACCAGCTTACCGAGGTCGTCGAGAAGATCATCGATGGCAAGGCTTCCGTCCATGCCACGCGCGGCGTGCTCGACTTGGGCGCCGATACTCTGCCCAAGCTGATGCAGGACAACACCGACCGCAACCGCACCTCCCCGTTTGCCTTCACCGGCAACAAGTTCGAGTTCCGTGCCTGCGGCTCCGAGCAGAACGTCTCCGACTCCAACCTGGTGCTCGATGCCGCCGTGGCCAAATCGCTCAAGTCCTTCGCCGACGCACTCGAGGGTACGCCCGAGGATAAGTTCCAGGACGCCGCGCTCGAGTACTGCAAGAAGGTGCTGACCGATCACCAGCGCATCCTGTTCTCCGGCGACGGTTACTCCGACGAGTGGCCCATCGAGGCCGAGAAGCGCGGCCTTGCCAACAACAAGACCACGGCCGACGCCCTGCCCGCCTTTGTTTCCGATAAGGCTATCGCGCTCTTTGAGGAGACGGGTGTCCTGACCAAGGCCGAGGCCCAGTGCCGCTACGACTGCAAGCTCGAGAAGTACAACAAGCTCATGAACATCGAGGCCACCACGATGGTTCGCGAGGCGCGTCGTACCTATCGCCCGGTCATTACCGCCTATGCCACCAAGGTCGCTAAGGGCCTTGAGACTATTCGTGCCGCCGGTGCCGAGGCCGCCATGCAGTGCGAGCAGAACACGCTCAACAAGCTCTGCAACGGTATCACCACCATCAACGACTCCATCAAGGCGCTCGACGCCGTGCATCAGAAGGCCGAGGCCCTCGATGGCCAGGAGCAGGCCAACGTGTATGCACACGAGGTCGTTCCCGCTATGGATACGCTGCGTGCCGCCGTGGATGCCATGGAGGAGATCGTGGCCGCCGACTACTGGCCGGTCCCGACCTACGACGACATCCTGTTCTACGTGTAGGATTGGGACAACATACCGTCACGGTTGAAAGCCGGGGTCCGCATTACGCGGACCCCGGCCTTTTTGTTGAACAAATTCCCTAGGGCGGCGTCCGTTCGTGTCGTTTATTAGGGTAGGGGTGTGCGCGTTGCCGTGTCGTGAAAATGGAAGATGCTCGGAATATAACGCGCCTCGATATACTCAAATTGAGTTCCGGTTGAGTCGAATGTCTGGCTGGTTACGACCGCCAGATACGAAGAAGGATCGATGTCAAGCAACCGGCAGTCCTCAGTGTCGGGCTGGGCGAGTGTTATCGTTCGTTTGCTCACGGCAATGGTGAGCCCTAGCTCATCCTCGATGTAATGGAAGAGCGACAGGGTGGCATTCTGCTCGTTTAGGCCGGGGACGGAGGAAGTTAGGAAGTAGTGGCGGTCGACAGCGACCGGTTTATCGTCGAGCATGCGGACGAGCTTCAAATGCGTAAGGTCTTCTCCTTCGGGAAATCCCGTCAATTGAGCTAGACACTTATCGGTGCTTACGTGTTCGAAATAGACGATTTTTGACGTTGGAATTGCTCCGATCGCATGTGCCGATTCGCTGAACGAAGAAAGGTCGCTTACGGTGAATGCGTCCTCTTTGCTGGTGCCTGCAGGTGACGTCTCGATTACGAGGACTCCCTTGCCTTTAATGGACTGAACTAGACCTTCATTTGCGAGAAGCGAGATAGCCTTGCGCACCGTCATTCGAGAGCAGGAGAACTCTTTGGAAAGATTTTGTTCGGAAGGAAGGAGCGATCCTACGGGATGCTTGCCTTCGACAATCCGCTTTCGTAGGCTTCGGTAAATTTCACTGTACAGGATCCTTGCCAAAATGCTCTCCTTATTGAGGTTGTACGGAATGCGTCGAATCGGCGCGATTATCCGGTTCTACCAATTATAGGAAGTGGAGACACTTAAAGTTGCCGCTTACCGCCATATATCAACCGTTCGCCCGTATGCTTAACATGTCTAGACAGATAGCAAATCACTGAGCATATAATTCAAGTCGTCAAGTACATGTCTAGACAGGAGGATTGCAATGGCAAAACAGAGCTATGCGGTTACTATCGCGGGAGGCGGGAGCACTTATACGCCGGGCGTTGTTCTGACACTTCTCGCGAAGCGCGATGTGTTCCCCATCAATAGGATTACGCTCTATGACAACGATGCCGAGCGTCAGGGGACAATTGCCAAGGCATGTGCCATCTACATCAGGGAGAATGCTCCAGAGGTAACCTTCAGCTATACGACCGACCCTGTGGAGGCCTTCACAGGCATCGACTTTGTACTTGCCCAGATTCGCGTTGGCAAGTACGCTATGCGCGATAAGGACGAGAAGATCCCCCTGCGCTATGGCGTTCTTGGCCAAGAGACCTGCGGTCCTGGCGGCATTGCTTATGGGCTGCGCTCCATCGGCGGCGTACTCGAGATCCTTGACTACATGGAGAAATACAGTCCTGACGCATGGATGCTCAACTACTCCAACCCCGCGGCGATCGTTGCCGAGGCGACACGCCGTCTTCGTCCGGATTCAAAGATCATCAACATCTGCGACATGCCAATAGCCCTGATGGATATCATGGCTCAGATGTGTGGTCTCAAGGACCACAATGACCTCGTCGTCGGCTACTACGGCCTCAACCACTTTGGCTGGTGGACAAAGATTCACGACCGTGCAGGCAATGACCTTATGCCCACTATCAAGGCCCAAATGGCTAAAAACGGTTATGCTGGCGAGGATTCTGGCCTTGAATTCGTCGATGCGTCTTGGGATCAGACGTTCCGTAAGGCTAAGGATGTTTACGCGCTCGATCCGAATACCATCCCGAACACCTACCTCAAGTACTATCTCTTCCCGGACTATGTGGTTGAGCACACCGACCCCAACCACACCCGCACCGACGAGGTCCGTGAGGGTCGCGAGAAACGCGTCTTCGGCACCGCCCGCCAGATTATCGAAAAGGGCACGTCTGAGGGTTTCGGCCTTAAGCCGGATACCCACGCTGAGTACATTGTCGATCTCGCTCGCGCTTTGGCAGAGAATACCCGTGAACGTTTCTCGCTGATTGTTCCCAACGACGGGGCTGTGTCCAATTTTGACCCAACGGCTATGGTCGAGATCCCCTGCATCGTCGGCAGCGACGGCTACGAGAAAATTTGCCAAGGTGAGATTCCGCAATTCCAGAAAGGACTTATGGAGGAACAGGTCTCGGTCGAAAAGCTTGCAGTGTCTGCTTGGGTCGACCATTCCTATCAGGAGCTTTGGCAGGCGCTGACGCTTTCGAAGACGGTCCCCTCTGCCTCCGTTGCAAAGAAAATCCTTGACGATCTCATTGAGGCGAATAAGGAGTTCTGGCCAGAACTCCACTAGTATCGGAAATCAATTTTGTGAAAGATGGCGGGCGGCCGACCTTGGACAGGTCGCATGGGAGGAAAACCATGAGCGAAAGCAAAGAGCTTGCAAATCGCAAGCTCGGCGAGGACGTAGTTGGCCTCGTCGGCGGTAAGGAAAACATCCTGAGCATCTCGCACTGCATGACGCGTCTACGTTTCAAGCTGCGGGACGATGCGAAGGCCGATACTAAGGCAATTGAGTCTCATAAAGGCGTCATTCAAGTAATCAACGCGAATGGCCAGTATCAGGTTGTTGTCGGCATCAATGTGATTGAGGATGTTTACGATGCCGCAGTTGCCGCTTCTGGTGTCGAGGGGCTGGGCGAGGTTAATCTTGATGGTGAGCCCGTCAAGAAAGGAAACCTTGTTAGTGCCCTTATCGATACTATTTCAGGCGTAATCCAGCCGATTCTTGCGGTGCTGTGTGCCGCGGGCATGATCAAGGGTGTTTTGAGTATTCTCGTCGCCCTCGGATGGATTACGGCAACAGACGGCTTGTACCAGATTCTATATGCGGCTGGTGACGGCTTCTTCTACTTCCTGCCGATCATCCTTGGCTATACCGCGGCAAAGAAGTTTGGCTGCAGTGGGTTCGTTGGCATGACGCTCGGTATCGCACTTACGTATCCGGCGATGGTCAACATCACATCGGGCGATGTTTTGGGAACGGTTCTTGCCGGCACTCCCTTTGCCATGAACTACTACACGACTTTCCTCGGCATACCCGTCATCATGCCGTCTTCGGGTTATACGAGCTCTGTCATTCCGATTATCATCTCTGTTTGGTTCGCGGCAAAGCTGGAGAAGTGGTGCCGCAAGCATTTCTCTGAGTATGTAAAGTTCTTCTTTGTGCCTACATGCGTGCTCGTTGTGATGGTCCCCGCTACCTATTTGATTATTGGCCCGATTGCCACCCTGATCACGAACCTCATGAGCCTGCTGTTTAACTCCCTCTACAGCTTGCCTGTCATCGGCGGCGCGCTCGGCGGCATCGTGCTTACTGCCATTTGGCAGCCTATGGTCATCTTCGGCTTCCACTGGAGTGTCATTGCCCTCATGCTGGTGAACATTGCCTCCCAGGGCTGGGATATTGTCATGGCGCCGTACATGGTTTGCTCGTACGCTCAGTCCCTTGCCGTCCTTGCCATTCTTCTGAAGACTAAGGACGTAAAGCTCAAGCAGCTTGCATGGCCGGCGTTCATCTCGGGCTTCTTCTTTGGCATCACTGAGCCCTGCATCTACGGCGTGACCCTTCCGCGCAAGAAGCCTTTTGTCATGAGCTGCATCGCCTCTGTGCCCGGCGGCCTAATCATCGGTGCTCTTGGTACCAAGATGTTCGCCTTCACCGGCGGCGGCTTCTGCGCCTTCCCGGGCTTCATTGATCCGTCCGGCGCAATGGGCGCGAGCTATCTGATTTACGTAATCATAGCCATCGTGGTTTCCAGCGTGATTTCATTCCTGCTTACGTATGCGACGTACAAGGAGGACGTGCCGGCGGTAGAGGCTGCAAAGTAGCCAAAGAAGTGGAGCCGCGGAACAAGTATTTCCCCGCGCGCCAGCAATCTGACAAGGTCGTCCTTGGATAAGCGCCGAGGGCGACCTCGTCTTGTACTGATTTCGTTCGAGAGGCAGTGGTTGAGGGTGCCTAATATTATCTTTGACAATAAGATGGGCGAGACATGCCTTGCGGCGTGGAGGTCCGCAGGTGTGGAAGTCCGCTCAGTCGTGGTCCGACAAGATGGTGAAGTCGTCTTCGAGCATGCGGCTGCGCCGTTCGCCCTCGAACACGTTCACCCGCTCTATTCTGTGACTAAGTCCTTCACCTCGGTTGCTGTCGGGATGTTGGTGAATGAAGGACGGCTGTCGCTGACCGATCGCTGGATTTCATACTTCCCGGAATATGAAGGCGAGATTGCGGATGAGCGCTTTCACAATGTGACGGTTCGCAATTTGCTGACTATGACGATGGGGCAGGAGAGTGACCTTTCGTATATTGGCGCGGGAGACGACTGGGCACATGAGGTTCTTCATCGTGAGTTTGACTGGAAGCCGGGCGAGGTTTTTCACTACGATTCGCTGTGTTCACATTTATTGAGCATGCTCGTGCAACGCATAAGTGGAACGAAAGAATCCGATTATCTCGCCGAACGTTTGTTTACGCCGTTAGACATTAGAAATTGGTGGTGGGAAGAGGATCAAGCCGGTCATACGACCGGAGGTTTTGGTCTTCACCTTTCGACACCGGATTTGGCTAAGTTTGGTCAATGTTTGCTAGATGGTGGCAAGTGGCGTGGGGAACAGATCATTCCCGCGGAATGGGTTGCCGAGGCGACGAAGATTCAGGTGGAAACGAGCCCCTTTTATCCGTCTGAGGCGACTGAAGACAGCAATGGCTATGGATACCAGTTCTGGATGTGCCGGCGTGGCGGGTTCAGATGCTCTGGCCTTTTTGGGCAGCTGTGCTACATGCGGCCCACAGATGGCCTTGTCATCGCCTGCTCGAGTTCCACGACAGGAAGTAAGGCGCTGCTTGATCCGCTGTATGAGGTATTGTTCAAAGAGTCTAATGTTCGGGAAACGGTGGCTTCCGAACGTGACTTCGATAGCATTCCCTTGCCAGCTGGGTTGGCTTCTGGCGGACGTTTGAGTTCATTACGCCTCGAGGGCATTCACCGTTGCATTTTCGGGGATTTTGAAGAGATCGATATTCGATTTCATGAGAATGAGCTGGATTTGTCTCTGTTGCGCGATGGTCGCGAGTACGGCGTGAGGGCCGGCTACAAGTCTTGGGTTTGTAAATCGGGCGATGGGGCCGGAGTCGGAGACCTCTTTCCTTTCGTGACTCATGAAGCTGAGAGGGACGATGCCCCCGCATGGGATGTTCGCAAGTTGTTTGCAGCGTATGCCTGGACTTCGCCAACAAGTTTACAAATCGAGACCAGGGAACTGGACTACACACGGCGCTGTTTTATCGATGTACGGATCGGAGGTATTTATGCTGTGTGCAGGGTGCGAGTTGAGGGAATGTGCTGTTTCCCGGCGCCCTCGGAACTCACAGCGATTTTGAAGTTGGGATAATTTTTCAAGGCGTGCGATTGATAAGAAAGCTTGTCAACATCACGGCTAATGGAGACGGAGCTGTCTCCAGGCAATGTTTTTCGATACGGACGTTTCAGATATCGTATTGCTAGGGACTAAGTTAATCACTTGTTAGGGCCGAAGCGTAGATGCGTTTTCTCGGCTCTGTACCCTGTTGGGCTCGAGTCCCGGCGCATGGCAGCAAAAAGCCCGCTATCGTGAGGATAGCGGGCTTCTCATTTCAAATGGTGCCCCCAGCGGGATTCGAACCCGCGATATCCACCTTGAAAGGGTGGCGTCCTTGGCCGCTAGACGATGGGGACAGCGGGAAAGAGTATAGCAGACTTTTTTGCCGGCGCGTATATCGTTGGCAAACTGGAAAACCACCACACAGGAGCTGGCTCCCTATCCTGATTTTCAAATATCTCAATCTGTAACATCTGGGCGGGCAAATCGGCTCTATCTGTTACAGATCGAGACAAACGGCGGGCGTCGGGACGAATATCTCAATCTGTAACAGTAAGACGACTTTTAACGGTCTAGATGTTACAGATTGAGACAAACTGCCGTGGCAGGTCAAAACCACCACAAAGGTGCCTGTCCCCTTTGTGGTGGCGGGGCGTTAGAGGAGGAGCTTCATCGCGGCGTCGTGGGCGGCGTGCTCGTAAGCGTCGTCGAGGGGTTTGAGCGGCAGCAGAGCGGTGGCCTGTGCATCGCCACGGCGCTCGAGAGCGTGGGTGATGAGCCAGTCGGCGAGTTCGGGGTTCTTGGGCAGTGCCGGTCCGTGTAGGTACGTGCCGATGACGCCCTTGTAGATCAGACCCTCAAAGCCGTCGTCGCCGTTGTTACCGGTGCCCGTGACGACGGACGTTCCGAGCGGCGTGGCCTCGGCGTCCAAAAGCGTGCGGCCACCGTGGTTCTCGAATCCCACAAAGGGCTCGGGTGCCAGGTCGGTCTTGACGGCGACGTTGCCGATCAGGCGGTCGGAGCCGCGCACGGTTTCGGCGGCAATGACGCCCAGGCCCTCGAGGCGATTCTCACCCATATAGTACGAACGGCCGAGCAGCTGATAGCTGCCACAGATGGCAAGCAGTGTGCCGCCGTCCTCAACATAGGCCGCGACCTTGTCTTTTTGAGCGAGCAGCTCGTGCGCCACGGCCAGCTGGTCGCGATCGGAGCCGCCGCCCATCATGACGATGTCGGCGTCGGTGAGATCGAGCGACTCGCCCATGCGGACCTCGTCCACGCGCACGGGAATGCCGCGCCAGGCGCAGCGGCGCTCGAGGGCAATGACGTTGCCGCCGTCGCCATAGAGGTTGAGGGCATCGGGATACAGGTAGACGATGCGCAGGGGGCGCGAAAGCTCGACCGGCACAATGTCGGTGGGGACAGCGCTCCCATCGGCGCGCGTTACGGCGTGGGAGGCGACCGAGCTCGCATCGGTGCTCTTAAGCTCGTCGAGCTCCTTGACCAGCGGCGGGAAGGCCGTGTAGTTGGCGACGGCGTAGAAAATGTCGCCGGCGGCTTCATCCGCAACGGCACCGATCGCCTGGTCGATATTCGAGATAATCGTGGCATCGATGCCGGCGTACTTGAGGCGCACCTGCATGTCATGCGCGCGCGTGCCGCCGGCAAAGGCGACAAGCCCCGTTGTGTCGGCGATGCGCTCAAAGTCGACGTCGTAGATCCACGATACATCGTGGCCGTCGGCATCGTTGTCGTTGAGGAAGAAAGCGCAGAGCCTGCCGCCTGCCGTCTTGATGGACTGGATTTGCCGATCGAAGCCTACGGGATTTTTGGCCAGATTGGCCTCGACGGTACGGCCGGCGATTTCCCAGCGGCCCATGCGTCCACCGGCGGGGACGTAGGCATCGAGCGTGGGCTGTAGGTGAGCTGCGTCCACGCCCAGCTCGTGGGCGGCAAAGAAGGCTGCAGCTACGTTGTAGACCATATACAGGCCGTTGTAGCGCGTGGCGATGTGCGTTGCGGGTGCGTCGATATCGGGTCCAAAGTTCAGGTCAAAGCCGTAGCCGTCGCAGCCGAGCTCCACGTTCGTCACGCGACGGACAAGCCCGGGGCGGGCCCAGCCGCACGAAGGGCAATGGTATGCGCCAAGCTGTCCGTACTGCACGTAGTCGTACTCCAACGGTGCGTTGCACTGTGAGCAAAAACGCGAGTCGCTAATGCGGTCGGACTCGGTGTTGGTGGCGCCGTCGATGCCAAAGGCGATGCTTGCATTGGGAACGCGCGCGGCGATTGCGGCACACAGCGGGTCGTCTGCGTTGTAGATGAGCGTTGTTGCCGGAGAGAGCTCCAACGCATGGGCGATGACGTCTTGGGTATGGTCGATCTCGCCGTAGCGGTCTAGCTGGTCGCGGAACAGGTTGAGCAGCACAAAGTACGTCGGCTTGAGCTTGGGCAGAACGCGTACGGTGTAGAGCTCGTCGCACTCAAAAACGCCCACGCGCTTGCCGCTGCTGGTGTGCTTAAGGCCGCCGCGGGCCTCGAGCAGAGCACCCACCACACCAGGCTCCATATTGTTGCCGGCACGGTTGCATACCACGGTGGCGCCGCTGGCGGCAACGGCGTCGGCGATGAGGTTGGAGGTGGTGGTCTTACCGTTGGTGCCGGTGATCACCACGCTGCGGTCGACAAGGCCCGCGAGGTCGCTCAGCAGCTCGGGGTCGATCTTCATGGCGATGCGGCCGGGAAGCACGCCACCCTGGCGCTTAAGGACGGAGCGCAGCCCCCAGCGGGCGATATCGCTCGAGGTGCAGGCGAGAGATGAGCGGAAGTTCATGAAGCCGTTCCTAACGTGAATGACATGGTCGTGGCGTTTGCGCCGTTAAAAGCCGTAGCGACGCGCAAATTCCTGGGCAAGCTGCGATACATCTTCGCAGGCGTTGGCCCAGGGGGCAAAGTCGGGGGTGTCCGAGATAATGCCGTCGGCTTCCCAAACCGCCTGGTGCGAGAGGTCCCAGGGGTCGCGTGGCTCGGGTCGGCAGGGAAGATACGGCGTCTGGTACATGGGGTTCAGCAAGAAGAACGCGCCGCCCTCGCAGCGGTTGGCAAACTCGCGCAGCGCGCGTGTCGCCGGACGCATCTTGTTTGTTTTGAACAGCAAAATCGTGCGGGCGAGCAGGTACCAGGGGGAGTTCTCGAGTGCATCAGCTCCCACCTGCTCCTCGAGCTGGTGAGCCAGGGCAAAAAAGCCGTCCTGGTCTTCCAAGCGGGCGAGGGCGAGCAGGACGGTGCCGGCAGCTCGGGTGGGATAGCCTTCTGCCTTAAGGACGCGGCGAGAATAGTTGGCGGCAGCACGGTAACGAGCGCTCGCCATGCACAGCTGCGAGATGGCCTCGAGCGTGTGAAGCCAGCCAATAAGCGCCGGCTCGCTCACGGTAAGGTCTGCTGCGGTGACACCGTCGGCCAAAACATTATTAGCCCAGTAGTGCGGGGCCTCCATATCAAACCCGGGCACGCTCTGTTGCAGGTAGTCGGCCGTACTCGTCTCGAGCTTCATCAAGTCGCCCAGGCAGGCATCGACGGGCGTGTCCGCCAGGATGATGGCGAGCAACTGGGCGTCGAGGACATGCGCATCGACGCGGACGATCTTGAGCAGCTCATCGCGCATATCGTCGAACAGACGATTGCGCGTCTGCTCAAACTCCTCGTCGCTGCCCATGTCTTCGATGCGACGAAGCTCGTCAAGCAAGTGACGATGAACGCCGGCATAGGACAGCAGCGCTTGGGCATGCTCGGTCTGCGCATACTTGTGAGGGTTTGCGCTGATGTCGTTATGGACAAGCTCGCGTGCTGCATCGGTGAGTTCGGGGTGCGACGCCAGATAGGTGCGTTTCAGATAGGCGGGGATGTAGACGCTCGGATCCATTAGAGGTCTCCTCCCTTAAACGGCAATCCCTGTTCGGCCGCGCGCAGGATTCGTTCGTCGATCTGGGAGCGCACGATGTCGTTGGTGGCGACCCAGGCGGCAAAGCTGGCGTTGTCGGGCGCGCCTAGGCCCTCCTGCAGCACCGGCGTCGCCTCGGACAGGGCAAGGACAAGCTCATCGGTGGAGCCCGGACCTACGTTGACGCGAGCATAGACGCCATCGGGAAACTCGGTTTGGAAGTAGAGTGCTTCGGCCGCGTGCGGGCATGAGCGCACCAGGATGCGCAGGTAGTGTTCGGCGCCCTCGTAATCCAGCTCGCGCCAGGCTGCGCTCATCAGCGCGATGAGCGTCCACGGGTCCAGGTCGCGCTCCGCGTCCTTGGGACGGCGGCGCAGCGGCGTGTTTGCAAGATAGGGCACGGAGTGGGCGGAGCGAAAACGCTTGAGCTCCTCGGCAGGGTATTCGAGCTTTGCCATGGCAAGCATCGCGGTATGGCGGACACCGGCGGGGTCGTTGGGCGCAAAGTCCAGGCTGCGATTCGCGGCATCCAGCGACATGCGGTAGCGGCCGCTAATGAGCGCGCGCGATGCCAAGGCGGCAAGCCAGCGCAGGTAGGGACGGCGGGTCAGGTCGCCTGCGGCCTCACGCTCGTAGGGGTCCTGCGCCGAGGCGATCTTGAGCGCCAGATCGTGCTCCACCTCGTCGCACTTGGACACCAGATACTGTACGTATTCCTCGTTGGATTCGGCGGTGAGCGCCGTCAGCATGCGCTGGGCATCCCAGTTGGCCGGATCGAGCGCGGCTGCCTCGCGGAGCATGTTCTCGGCAGCGGCCTCTTCTTGCTCTGCCTGGGCGTCGTCGGGGATAAAGGGGATGCGGTAGTCGACAGCCTCGACCACCTTGGCAATGAGATGCCCGGCGCGGTCGCGGTCGTGCACGATGAGCGGCGCGGGGTTACGGGTGAATTGTTCCATCAGACGCTCTACGGCGGCACCGTCGGTGAGCGGGATATTGTCGCGGCGCAAGGCCTCAAGAACGAGGCGATGGCAATCCTCTTGAATGGGATCGAATGCCATGGAGCCTCCTTTGCTGCGGTTAGGGTTCAAATGTTTCTATATATGGTTCTAGTTTACCCGCATGTGGCACACCGGGGGTGCCGCACTTGGACTTGCACCTTTGCACCACGAAGACGGATGTCGCACAAATGTCGGCACCTTGGACGACCGAGTGGTATCACGGTGCCGCAAACGGTCGATTTTTGGCGGCGAACGGTGCATATTTTGGAGGGGCACCGTCCTGCCCGGGATATGTAGTTAACCTTGATAAAACGTTTGCCCAGCTTGGGAGTATGAATGCCGCACAAGGGTCTTCAGGGATAGAAAAAACGTTTCATCATTGGCGGCTTTAGGTGAATAACTGACCAACCAGAACGGTAAAATAGTGTTTGTCTGAGCGTTGAGACGTTTAGACATCGCGCATTGTCATCGCCGGCAACGCGCAAAATGGTCCTAACGGAGCCAATCGGGTGCTCCGTTATATACGCAAGTCTAAGAGGGGCTTGTTTAGGAGGCACAGTATGGGACGTTTTACCAATCCTCGCGATCTGTACTTTGGTGAGGGCGCTCGCCACGAGGTGAAGAACCTCAAGGGCAAGAAGGCCATCATCGTTTCTGGCGGCAGCTCTATGCGCCGCGGCGGGTTCCTGCAGGACGTTGAGGCCGACCTCAAAGAGGGCGGCTTCGAGGTCAAGCTGTTCGAGGGCGTCGAGTCCGATCCGTCCATCGAGACGGTCATGAAGGGCGCCGAGGCCATGCGCGAGTTCGAGCCCGACTGGATTATCGCCATCGGCGGCGGCTCGCCCATCGATGCCGCTAAGGCCATGTGGGTCTTCTACGAGTATCCCGAGGAGTCCTTCGATAACATCATCCAGCCGTTCAGCTTCCCCGAGCTGCGTCAGAAGGCTCACTTCTGCGCCATCTCCTCTACCTCCGGTACCGCTACCGAGGTCACTGCCTTCTCCGTCATCACCGACTATGCCAAGGGCATCAAGTACCCGCTGGCCGACTTCAACATCACCCCGGATGTCGCCATCGTCGACCCCGAGCTCACCTACACCATGCCCGCCAAGCTGTGCGCTCACACCGGCATGGACGCTCTGACCCACTGCATGGAGGCCTACGTTTCCACCTGCGCCTCTATGTTCACCGACGCCAACGCTCTGCACGGCATCCGCGAGATCGTCGAGTGGCTGCCCAAGTCCTATGCTGGCGACCATGAGGCCCGTCAGCACATGCACGAGGCTCAGTGCATCGCCGGTATCGCCTTCTCCTCGGGCCTGCTCGGCATCGTTCACTCCATGGCTCACAAGACCGGTGCTGCCTTCGAGAACGGCCACATCATCCACGGTGCCGCTAACGCTATGTACCTGGGCAAGGTCATCCAGTGGAACTCCAAGGATCCCCGTGCTGCTGAGCGTTACGCTTACGTGGCCAAGGAGATCCTGCACCTTCCCGGCGAGACCAACGAGGAGCTCATCGCCGCGCTCGTCCAGAAGATCCGCGACCTCAACGACCAGCTCAACATTCCGCAGTCCATCAAGGATTACGCGAATGGTGGCGTGAAGGTCGACGCCGAGAACCCGCAGATGGTTTCCGAGGAGGAGTTCCTCGCCAAGCTGCCCGAGATCGCCGCGAACGCCGAGCAGGACGCCTGCACGCCCGAGAACCCGCGTGAGACCAAGGCTGCCGACTTCGAGAAGATCCTCAAGGCCTGCTACTACGACACCGACATCGATTTCTAATCGACTCTTGTTATCGTAACGAGGGGCTCCGCACGTATCCGTACGGAGCCCCTTTCTTTTTTCTTTTAGAGAATGGGATAGTTATGGCTGCAATTTTCAATAGCCCCAGCAAGTACATCCAGGGTCCGGACGAGCTGGCCAAGCTCGGCTCCTATGTCGAGCCGCTCGGCGCTAAGGCCCTCGTCATCGTGACGCCTTCGGGCAAGAAGCGCGTCGGCACCAAGATCGAGGGCGGCTTTGCCGAGGCTAAGGCCGAGCTGCTGTTTGAGGACTTTAACGGTGAGTGCTCTAAGGGCGAGGTCGATCGCCTGGTTGCGCTCGCTCGCGACAACGGTTGCGACATCATCGTCGGCGTCGGTGGCGGCAAGATCCTCGACACCGCGAAGGCCGTCGCCTATTACCTGGAGTCCCCGGTTATCATTTGCCCCACCATTGCTTCGACCGATGCCCCGTGTTCGGCGCTTTCGGTGCTCTATACCGATGACGGCCAGTTCGACAAGTACCTCTTCCTTAAGGCAAACCCCAATATCGTCCTTATGGATACGACGGTTATCGCGGCGAGCCCGGTGCGCCTGACGGTTTCCGGTATGGGCGATGCGCTCGCAACCTATTTCGAGGCTCAGGCGACGCACGATGCCGACGGCGGCACCTGCGCTGGCGGCAAGGGCGGCATGGCCGGCCTGGCGCTCGCCAAGCTCTGCTACGAGACGCTTATGGCCGATGGCGTCAAGGCCAAGGTCGCGCTGGAGAAGGGTGCGCTGACGCCTGCCGTCGAGCACATCATCGAGGCCAACACACTGCTTTCGGGCATTGGCTTTGAGAGCTCGGGCCTTGCTGCTGCTCATGCCATCCACAATGGTCTGACGATGCTGCCCGAGTGCCACGGCATGTATCACGGCGAGAAGGTCGCCTTTGGCACTATCGTCCAGCTGGTACTCGAGGATGCCCCGACCGAGAAGCTCGAGGAAGTCTTGGGCTTCTGCATTGAGCTGGGCCTGCCGGTCACGATGAAGGAACTTGGCGTTGCCGAGCTTACGCGCGAGCAGGCCATGATTGTTGCCGAGGCCGCGTGCGCGCCCGAGGATACCATGTGCAACATGCCGTTTGAGGTGACGCCCGAGATGGTCGCAAACGCCATCCTGGGTGCCGACGCACTGGGCCACTACTATCTCATGGATGAGTAAATCAAGCTAAGGAAGGGGCAAAGCCAACAGATGGCTTTGCCCCTTTTTGCTATGGTGCAAAGGGGTCAGGGTACTTTGCACCAATCGTTGTTTGATGAAGGGTGGATTCTCGTATGGCGCTTCCTATGGTTTATGGCGGCCCCGGTCGGTATGTTCAGGGACCGGGGGAGCTTTCGCGCCAGGGCAGGTATTTGTCATGGTTGGGCTGCGCTGCCTATGTCTTGTTTGACCAGGGCACCGAGGATCGGCTGTGCAGGCAGATCGTCGATGGATTTCTGGATGAAGATCTAAGCGAGCCGTTCTTTAAGATTTACAACGGTCCGTGTACGGAAGATGCCGTTGTCGAAATGGCCAAGGAAGCCCGGGCCGAGTATTGCGACATGGTGGTGGGCATTGGCGGCGGCAAGATGCTCGATATCGCCAAGGCCGTTGCGTTTTATGCCGAGTTGCCGTTGTGCGTATGTCCCACGGCGGCGTCGATGGACGGTCCGTGCAGCGCGATTTCGGTGCTGTATCACGAGGATGGGTCGTTCGACCGCTACCTGATGCTCGAGAAGAATCCAGACCTGGTCGTGGTCGATACCAACGTGGTCGCGGCGGCCCCGCTGCGTATGACGGTCGCTGGTATGGGCGATGCGCTGGCAACGTATTTCGAGGCGCGTTCGTGCGCTGCGGCGCACGGCGCCAACGAGCACGGTGGCGCGCCGGGACACTTGGCCTTGGTTGCGGCTCGTGCCTGCTATGACACACTCATGGAGTGCGGCGTCGCTGCCAAGCGCGATCTCAAAAAGGGCCGTACATCGCCAGCGGTTGAGCGCCTGATCGAGTGCAATATTCTGCTCTCGGGTGTTGGCTTTGAGAGTGGTGGCCTAGCGCTTGCCCATGCCATAGCCAACGGCCTGACGATTCTGCCCGAGTGCAAGGCCATGCATGGTGAGACCGTGGCATTTGGCCTGGTGGTGCAGCTGCGCCTGGAGCGTGCGCCCGAGCTTGATCAGGTGCTCGAGTTTTGCCAGCGCGTCGGTCTGCCGACGACGCTCGAGGAGCTGGGCCTTGACGAGATTTCCGATGCCGACCTGATGAGCATTGCAGATGCGGCCTTTAGAAACGAACGCAATATGGCTAACGAACAGGCCAAGGTGACCAGACAAAAGCTCGTGCAGCTCATGCGCGAGGCATAGCTAGGCGCTTGATCGACCTTGTGCAATCGAGGCGGCGATAGGCATAGGCTATTTGCCTCAAAGGTGCGCCGCGTGTAATTTGCCCGAGGCGTGGGCCGATAGCGTATCATTATCTCTTGCTTGTTTGCACTGCTCAGGGAGGGGCCGCGCATGGCGCAGGAACACGATCTGTTTGATGACATTATCGAGATCAGCAAGGGTTTCGACTTTCTTAAAAACCCGCTTGGCGGCGTGACCGATGCACTCGATCCGTCGGCGCCGCAGTGGAATCCTGCCGACTACAAGGAGCGCCCGCGCGGCAACACCATTCCGTGCTTGACCTGCAAAAACGAAAAGAGCGGTTGCACCGCGTGCATGGACGTGTGCCCGGTCAACGCTATCGAGGTCGAGGAAGACGCCATCGAGATCCTCGACTCCTGTCGCAAGTGCGGCCTGTGCGCCGCTGCCTGTCCGACCGAGGCGATCATCTCGCCGCGCCTGGCGCCTAAAAACCTGTATGACGATATCGTCTCCGCTGCTACGAGCCACGAGACCGCCTACGTCACCTGCACACGCGCCCTCAAGCGCATGCCGCGCGAAAACGAGGTCGTCGTTGCCTGCGTGGGCGATATTACGACCGAGACCTGGTTCTCGGTACTGGCGGACTATCCCAACGTGAGCGTCTACCTGCCACTGGGCGTGTGCGATAAGTGCCGCAACACCGGTGGCGAGGACATTCTGGGCGAGGCCATTGCTACCGCCGAGGAGTGGGCGGGTACGGGCATGGGCCTGGAGGTCGACCCCAAGAGCCTCAAATGCCATAAGCGCCGCGAGTACGAGCGCAAGGAGTACATGGATAAGATTGCCCGCACCACGGGCCTGACGGTGACCAAGCTCAATCCGGCGACGGCGGCGCTGGCCTCGGTGACGCAGAAGTTGAAGGCTCACCGTCACCAGATCACGCAGCTCGAGCGCACGCTCAACACCATGTGCGGCACCACGACGACCAAGCGTCGCCGTTCGCTCACGCACGGGCGGCAGCTGGTGCTCTCGACGCTGCAGAACCACCCCGAGCTTGCCCAGAATATGCAGGTGAGCACACCGGAATGCGATTTTGACAAGTGCACGTCGTGCGGCGAGTGCGTCAACGTGTGCCCCACGTTTGCCTGCGATTTGGTGGGAAGCGGTCGCTTTGCATTGGAGTCCACGTATTGCCTAGGTTGCGGAGCCTGCGTCAAGGTGTGCCCCGAGCATGCGCTCAAGCTGGTCGAGCACGATGCGTCCAATCTGGTCGTTGTCGACCCCGAGGCCGAGGAAAAGGCCGCTCAGAAGGCCAAGGCCCACGAAGAGGCCCAGAAGGCCAAGGCCGAGGCAAAGGCCAAGCTTGACAAGATGCTCGATCAGGTGGAGAAGCTCGCGGACTAGTCAGCGAGCTCTATCTCTGCTTCATTTGCGCCGCCGTGGTGTCCGGATTCGCCCGGATGCTGCGGCGGCGCTATACTTATACTGTTTGAAGTACTGTACCAAAAGGAGCTGTCGTGTCCCTTTCCATCGGTATCGTGGGCCTGCCCAACGTGGGCAAGTCGACGCTGTTCACCGCGCTTACCAAAAAGACCGGCCTTGCCGCCAACTACCCGTTTGCCACGATCGACCCCAACGTGGGTATCGTCGATGTGCCCGATAGCCGCCTGCAAAAGCTCGCCGACATCGTTAACCCCGGCCGCATTGTGCCGGCGACGGTCGAGTTCGTCGACATCGCTGGCCTGGTGAAGGGTGCCAACGAGGGCGAGGGCCTGGGCAACCAGTTCTTGGCAAACATCCGCGAGACCGACGCCATCTGCGAGGTCGTGCGCTACTTTAAGGACCCCAACGTCATGCGTGAGGTGGGCCGCACGGGCGAGTTTGTCGATCCCGCCGGCGATGCCGACACCATCATGACCGAGCTCATCCTGGCCGACATGGGCACGATCGAGAAGCAGCTGCCCAAGCTCGAGAAGGAGGCCAAGCGCGACAAAGAGCTCATGCCCAAGTTCGAGGTGGCCAAGCGCCTGCTCGCTTGGCTCAACGAGGGCAAGCGAGCCGCGTCCATGGAGATGACCGACGAGGAGCGTGCCGCCGCCAAGGGCCTGTTCCTGCTCACTATGAAGCCCATTCTGTACGTGGCCAACGTGGACGAGGATATGCTCAACGAGGACCTGGCGCCCATCGATGGCGTCAAGCCGTTGCCCATCTGCGCCAAGATTGAGGCCGAGCTTTCCGAGCTCGATCCCGAGGACGCCGCCGACTACCTGGAGAGCTTGGGCCTGGAGCAGCCCGGTCTGGACGTGCTCGCGCAGGCGGCCTATAAGCTGCTCGGTCTGCAGTCGTTCTTTACGGCCGGCGAGATGGAGGTCAAGGCCTGGACGGTTCGTCAGGGCGCGACCGCCCCGCAGGCCGCCGGCGTCATCCACACCGATTTTGAGCGCGGCTTTATTAAGGCCGAGGTCATTGGCTATGACGACTACATCGAGCTCGGCGGTGAGCAGGGCGCCAAGGCCGCCGGCAAACTGCGTATTGAGGGCAAGGACTATGTCATGGCCGATGGCGACGTCGTGCACTTCCGCTTTAACGTGTAAGGGCGACGCATATGTTTAAATACGGCAAAAAAGCTGGCTACATGGGTATTGCGCTGCTCGTACTTGCAGTGATTCCGCTGGTGGTCGCAGCGTGCGTTATCCCCAACATTGGTCCCGAGGTGGCAACGAAGTTTAACGCCGCCGGCGAGGTGACGCGCTGGGGCAAGAGCTACGAGTTGCTGGCGCTGCCGGTGCTCAACCTGCTGCTGAGCGTGGCGACATACTTTACGGCGGGACGTCAAGCTAAAAACAATGATGACTCCGCCGCCATGGCGCGCATCGTGTGCGAGCGCTACCTGCGCAACGGCTGCATCACGGGCGTGTTCCTCAACGTGATCAACGTCTACTTTATGTATTCGGCGATTACTGGAACGGGCTTTGGCTTTGGTTTCTAGCTTGTCCTTTTAGGCAACGAGCCTGCACGCATATTCAATGGCTGCTGCGAGGCCGCCGCTCGATCGTGGTTTAAAGACCATATCGGCGGCGGCCTCGTTTTCGTATCCGGCGCCGCGAAGGGCAAGTGCGATACCGGCTTCCAGGAGAAGGGGCAGACCGTGTTGGCTGGTTGCGATTACGGCAGCCTGATTGAGCGAGCAGCTGTGCGCTTGGCATTGGATGGCAAGTTCACCTTGCGCCGGGCAAGGGACCAGAACGGCGGCGACGCGACTTGATAGCAATGCAAATGCTGTGCGCTCATCGGGCGAAAGGCATTCTGCTTCAACGACGACGAGCTTGGGCGGCGCGCTGTTTGTGCGAAGCGTGGCTCGGTACATGCGGACCGAAGAACCCAACATAGAAAACTCCTGTGTATTCGGCAAAACGTAAACTATAGTTTACGTTTATGTTCGGCTCCATTTCAAACTCGGCTGCATGGACGAACGTGCGAAACAGATTCTTGGCAGGCGGGTCGAAGAGACACGCAGGGACCTTGGTATCTCCAAGGTTGATTTTTGTGTGGCGACAGGAATCAGCCGACCCTACCTCGACCGAATCGAAGATGGGACGGCAAATTTCACGCTCAAGGTTCTATTTAAGATCGCACCCGCACTCGGTATGACGGTGTCAGAGCTTCTTGAGGGTATCGAGTAGCCTTTTTTGCTAGATTTGCCGCTTGTTGAACGGGTCCCCCCGACGGCGGCGTGCAAAAACGCGAGTATTCAGCATCCCTCAATAATTTGACGGCAGCCGGGGCCACAAATACGACGCGTAATGTTTTGGACTATCCACAAAATTCAATAATATGAGGAATAACAAGCGCGCGGAACGAGTCTTTCGAGTCGAAAGGCAATTTACAGCCAGCGGTTTTAACGTTCCCGGAAGGGGCGGATGCTGAAAACTCCGCTTTTTGCACGTTCCGAGGGGTACCACGTGCCCTACAAGGCCCAAAGAGGCGGATTTTGTTTTAGCTACGCCATCGGGATACGGTCGTGGTTGACTTGGCTGTAGAACAGGCGTTGAATCTCTGCCGCATCACGTGACTGGCCGAGTGCCCACATGGTTTTGGCCACGAGCGTCTCGGTTGTCATATCGTCGCCGCGTAGAATGCCCGGATGGTCGGCGTAGGCACGGCCGACCTCATAAACACCCAAATCGAGGCCCTCCTCGGGGACCTGTGTGGTCATAACGACGGTGCGACCCGAATTGACCCAGCGGAAAATTGCCTCTTGGAATGACTCGCCGGACTCGCCAAACTCGGGGATACCGCCAATGCCAAAGGTCTCCAGAATCACGGCGTCGTAGCTATCGGCAAGGGCGTCAAGGATACCCGGGTTTACGCCGGGCGTCAGCTTAAGGACAAACACGCGCGGGTCGATGCTATCGTAGAAACGCACCGGGTTTTCGCCCTGATGCGTGCCGTGAAGCCCGTTGCGCACGATGCGGTCGTTGCGGATGTAGGCAATGGGCGGATAGTTGACGCTAATGAACGCGTTAAAGCTCATGGTGCGCTGCTTGCGGGCGCGCGTACCGGCAATGGCGACGCCGCCAAACACGATAGAGACGTCGTGCGAATGCTCATCGAGCGCATAGAGCAGGCTCTGGTACAGATTGAGTTTGGCGTCAGTAAAAGGGTTGCCCATGGGCTTTTGCGAGCCGGTGAGTACGATGGGCTTGGGACTGTCCTGAATCAGATAGGAAAGCGCTGCCGCGGTGTAGCTCATGGTGTCGGTGCCGTGCAGAATCACGAAGCCGTCGTGGTCGGCATAACCCTCGACGATGACGTCGCGGATACGCATCCAGTCACTCGGGCGCATGTTGGTGCTGTCGATGTTCATGGGCTGCACGACGTCGAGCTCGCAGAGGCCCGAGATCTCGGGGACGCTCTGGGCGAGCTCCTCACCGGTCAGGGCGGGGGAGAGGCCGTTGCCGTCCTCGGTCGATGCGATGGTGCCGCCCGTGGCGATGAGAAGGATGCGCTTCATGCTGATATTCCTATCGTATTTGCCGCCGCAGAGGCGGAGTCGTTCGGCAGTATTGTGGCACAGGGCGTCCAATGTTCAAACGTATTACATCATCTGTAACGTCTGGTAACACTTCAATTGCCGTCAAATAGGGGCCCAGGTCGTGCGTTTGCCGTGCGCTGATGGCTGCGAGGGGCGAGAAACCCCATATAACGTGTACACTATGGAGGTTATTTTCGTTCATTCACGCGGGTGGGCACCGGCTCCCCGCCAACAAGAGGGGGAACCATGGATCAAAAGGCTTCCGCAAAGGTCCTCGTACTCGACTTTGGTGCGCAGTACGGTCAGCTCATTGCCCGTCGCGTCCGCGACCTCAACGTGTATTCCGAGATCGTCCCCTGCGACATCTCGGCCGACGAGATTCGCGAGATGAACGCCTCTGCGCTCATCCTTTCTGGCGGCCCGGCCTCCGTGTACGCCGAGGATGCTCCGTCCATCGATCCTGCCATCTTTGACCTGGGCCTTCCCGTCCTGGGCTTTTGCTACGGCCATCAGATCACGGCCGTGACGCTCGGTGGCAAGGTCGGCCACTCCGAGGTGGGCGAGTACGGCCGCGCCACCATCACGCGCACGGCCGGCGCCAAGCTCTTTAACTCCACGCCCATGGAGCAGACCGTGTGGATGAGCCATCGCGACGCCGTTTCCGAGGTGCCCGAGGGCTTTACCGTTACCGCCAGCACCGACGTGTGCCCGGTTGCCGCCATGGAGTGCCCCGAGCGCAAGATTTTCACCACGCAGTTCCACCCCGAGGTCAAGCATTCCGAGTACGGTCAGCAGCTGCTGAGCAATTTCCTGTTTGAGATCTGCGGCCTGGAGCCCAACTGGAGCATGGACAATCTGGTCGAGACCATGACGGCCGAGTTCCGCGAGAAGGTCGGTGACGACCGCGTGATTCTGGCCCTGTCCGGTGGCGTCGACTCCTCCGTCGTGGCTGCGCTGGGCGCCCGCGCCGTGGGTAAGCAGATGACCTGCGTGTTCATCAACCACGGCCTGCTGCGCAAGGGCGAGCCCGAGCAGGTGGAGGAGGTCTTCACCAAGCAGTTTGACGTCGACTTTATCCACGTTCACGCCGAGGACCGTTATGCCGAGCTTTTGGCCGGCGTGACCGAGCCCGAGGAGAAGCGCCGCATCATCGGTACGCAGTTCTGGAAAGAGTTCTTCGCCGTGGCGCAGCAGCTCGAGACCGATGGCAAGCCGGTCAAGTACCTGGCTCAGGGCACCATCTACCCCGACATCATCGAGTCTGGCGCTCGCAAGACGGGCGGCAAGACGGCCACCATCAAGAGCCATCACAACCTGATCCCGTTCCCCGATGGCGTGCACTTCGACCTTATTGAGCCGCTCGACCACTTCTTTAAGGACGAGGTCCGCGCACTTGGTCTGGCGCTTGGCCTGCCGGGTCACATCGTGTTCCGTCAGCCTTTCCCGGGCCCGGGTCTGGCCATCCGCATCATCGGTGCGGTCGACAAGGAGAAGCTCGAGATCCTCAAGAACGCCGACGCCATCGTGCGCGAGGAGCTCGACGCCTACAACCAGCGTCTGTTTGAGCAGACCGGCGAGCGCAACTCCGAGCACAGCTGCTGGCAGTACTTCGCGGTTCTGCCCGACATTAAGTCCGTTGGCGTTATGGGCGACGAGCGCACCTATCAGCGCCCGATCATCCTGCGCGCCGTCGAGTCCAGCGATGCCATGACCGCCGACTGGGCCAAGCTGCCCTACGACGTACTGGCCCGCATCTCCGGCCGCATCGTTGCCGAGGTTCCCGGCGCCAACCGCGTGTGCTACGACATCACGTCCAAGCCGCCCGCGACAATCGAGTGGGAATAAACGATATTCGTTGATTTCAAGCCTCTGACCTGCGAAAACAGGTCGGTGGCTTCTTATTTTGCAACCTCTGTGCAACCTTTGCGGTTTCGCGCCCCGTGAACAGGGGATGTAGCACTGTTCACGTCTGGGCCCATGTCGGCACCGATCAATGCCCGCGCTGCTTCTGCTTGCGCTTCAGCTTCCGCTGCTCGAAGCACGTCGCCCGGGGTTCCTCGCCAGAGGAGAACTGACCGTTCCTTGCGAAACCGCGAGACCAGCTATATCCGCTTGCTGCGGGCTTGCTTGAGCCAGTTCCTCTTGAAAGAGCCTATACCTCCGAAGAACTTGTTGTACGTCTCACCGTTCTCCTTGGCCTCGCACTTGACCAAGGCAAGTTCGATGGTGCAGAGGTAATCCGCCACTTGCTCGAGGCGGTAGCCGGTCATCGAGGTCTTGCGGCGTCGGACGACCCCTTTTGAGAGGACCTTGCCCACCGAGCCGTCTCGCCCACGGAACAGAAGGAACGCATCCTCGCGACCTTCGGCGACCTGTGCTGCGAGATGGAGGGCTGCACCATCGCGCAGGGCCCTTTCCAAAGCGAAGTGTCGAGCCGAAGTGTTGAGCGTCGGCCCTGAATGTTCAATGACCGTTGTTTTCTGTCCCTCAAGTGGTGGACTTTTCCTCGGAGCTGTTGATTCCCCCACGCGCCCCCTTCCGTTCTCTGTTCTCCCCTTATACTCCTTGTACGAGGAGGTAAGAAGTCATGGACAAGACCACACAGGACAGCTTGGCAAAGAAACCCGTCGACATGAGGGACAGGATTCTCGAGCATCTCGAGGCCCTCACCTCTGCCGTCTCGCTCGATGACCTTGTCCGTCTGTCCACCTCCGACATCGCCGAGACGCTCATCATCTCCAGGAGCCTGGCGAGCCAGTACCTCAACGACCTTGTTCGCGCCGGCCTTGTGGTTAAGGTGGCGGGCAGGCCTGTCCGTTATTATCATCGCCGCGCGTTCCAGAAGCGTTTTCAGGTAAAGCTCTCTGCAAGCGAGTACGCCTCGCTCGCCGACCTCATCCAGGCGACGGGAATCGCCGATCACCGCGACTTCGCGCGTGCCGTGGGCTTCGACCTGAGCCTCAGCTCCGTTGTCGAGCAGTGCAAGGCTGCGGTTCAGTACCCTCCGTTTGGCCTACCCATCCTCTTGAGCGGCGGCGTGGGTGTCGGTAAGTCTTTCCTTTCTCGCCTTGTGTACGAGTACGGCAAGAACCAGGGCTTGCTGTCCCGCGACTCCTCCTATGTGCGCATCGACTGCGCCGGGGTCCCGGACGCCGCCTCGTTCAACGGGCTTCTTGACGAGTCGATCGCGAAATCGCGCGGGGGTGTGGTTTTTGTCAACGGCATCGAGGCACTCTCTCCCTCTGCGATGGAGCACTGCCTTGCGACGGCCCTCGGGCTCGATGCCTCCCAGGATGCGCCGCGCGCTCGCCTCGTTCTTTCGACGACGCTTTCCGCCGATGACCTGAAGGTTTCCTCGGCCTACAGCAAAATGCCCATCTGTGCCCGCGTCCCCTCACTCAAGGAGCGGACCCCCGAGGAGCGCGAGGATCTCATCTTGAGCTTCCTGCGCAGCGAGGGGTGCCGAATCGGTTCTGATGTGAAGATCAGCCGCGGCGCATACCGTTGCCTCGTGAACGCGGACTTTTCCGATAACATCGCCGGCTTGCGCGCCTGCGTGACGAACTGCTGCGCCAAAGCGTTCCTCAATCGCGAGGGCGACTACGTCGTCGTTCGCCCGTATCTTCTTCCCAGCGGGCTCCTCTCCTCCGCGCAGATCGATCAACAGCCCGATGATTGCGTTCTGATCGACGCGTCCCTGGATGCCGCCGAGAGCACAGGGCCGGTCGAGCAGGCGCTCGATGCCCTGTGCTCTCTCGATGAGCGATTCTGCGCCGGGGAGCTCTCTGTCTCCGAGCTCGTCTCGCAAGCTGTCTCCGCTGTGCGCGGCGTTGAGGATCACTTGATCTTCGGCCGCGGCGTTACCTCCTCGAGGTCGCGCGCCTTCGAGCGCATCGTGGGCGCGGTCCTTGCCGACGCAGGCTCTTCTTATGGCATCGAGCTTTCGAGGAAGGTCGCTTTTCTACTGGCCCAGGAGATTTGCCTGCAGTTGTGGCCGGGCATCGGCCTGGCTAAGCGAAAGTCTGCCTGTGCGGAGCAAATCTCCCATCTCCTCGGTGCCGTGACCTCCGAATTACCGTTTGCCTCGAGCGTCTCCGATCAGGTCGCCGCAGACGTGGAAGGGGCGCTGGGAATCTCGCTCGATCACTTCACGAAGACGCTTCTGACGCTGTGCGTCGCATCGGAGTCTCGCGACGCGAAGGCCCTTCGAACGCTCTGCGTCATCTTGTCCCACGGCTACTCAACGGCGACGAGCATCGCCGACGCGGCGAACCGTATGCTCGGCATGCATGTGTACGAGGCGGTCGACATGCCCTACGACCAGCAGCTGAAGGACATCGTCGGTCCGCTCCAGCGCCTCGTCGACCGCCATTCCTACTGCACCGGGGTCGTGTTCCTCGTCGACATGGGCTCCTTGGAGTAGGCCTATAAGGCCCTCGAGAACGTTACCGACTCCACTATCGGCGTGGTGAACAACGTCTCTACCGGTCTTGCGCTCGAGATTGGGGTCGGGCTGCTCGGCGGCAAGTCCATCGCCGAGGTTCTTGGCGATGCGACCGCCGCGTGCGTGACGCACTGCAAGGTGATCGAGCGCGTCAACCGTGAGGACGCCATCGTCTTCTGCTCCGAGTCCGGGGTCGACGCCGCGGAGAGGATACGCCAGCTCGTCTCGCAGAGCCTCCCGCGCACCATAGGCGCGCGCCTGCTCACGAGGCCCTTCAAGCAGCTCGTCGCGAACGGGTCGAACGACGCCGTTTTCTCCGAGCACCGCGTCTGCGCCGTCATCGGCACGGGAGACCCCGGGGTCGCCTCCGTCCCCTTCGTCGCCCTCGAGGACATCATGTCGACGGCGTCCGCCTCTAAGGTCGATGCCGTGTTCGGCAGGTGGCTTGACGCTTCCGAGCTCTCTTCTTTCCACGAGAAGCTGCTCTCGAACATGACGCTGCAGAACGTCATCCGCTCCATCACCATCCTCGACCCGGAGCGGCTATTCCATGAGATCGAGAGCGCCGTGCACGAGCTTCAGCGCAGGACAGGCGAGAAGATCGGCAGCAACGCCATCATTGGGCTCTACGTCCACCTCTGCTGTCTCGTCGAGCGCCTTGTTACCAGAAACCCCATTGAGACCTACGTTGGCCAGGACCGCTTCGAGGAGGAACGCGCCGATTTCATCGAGTCCTTCAGGCAGAGCTTCTCGAGCATCTCGACGCGCTATCGCGTAGAGGTTCCCGTAAGCGAGATCGCATATGTCTTCGACTACATAAGCGTGAGCGCCGCCCCGGCGCGAGAGGAGCGCGTCGGCTCCTCGGACCTCCTGCTCGACGAGTGACCTTCCCCGCGCCGCCGCAAGCTGACCGCGCGTCCTCAATAATCCGATAACCCCTTGCCCGGCGCGAATCCGGATAGCGCCGAGGCAGTACCGAACGTAAAACTTCATTTGATAGGAGCAAACATGAGTGTTGTTATGGCACGAATCGACAATCGCCTGCTTCACGGCATCATCGTGACGCAGTGGGCCCCGGTGTCGGGCGCGACCCGAGTCATGGTCATCGACGACAAGGTCGCCGGCGACGAGGTCCTGAAGTCCACCATGAGGATGGCGCGCCCCGCGGGCATGGCCGTCTCGATCATCTCCGAGCAGACCGCGCTCAAGAACTTCGCGGCGGGCAAGTACGACCGCGAGAAGGTCTTTGTCATCGCCAAGGAGCCCGAGACGATCCTTCACCTGGTCGAGTCGGGCATCGAGCTCCCGTCGCTGATCGTCGGCGGCTCTCTTGTCAAGGAGGGCGGCGTCCAGCTCACCCAGCGCGCCTATGCCTCCGCCGAGAACGTCCAGAGCTACAAGGCGCTCATCGCCCGCGGCGTCAAGGTGACGGCACAGTTCGTGCCCGCCGACAAGCCCGTCTCCGTCGCCGACCTCATCTAAGGAGGGATCATGGTCAACTTCACTATCCTGCAGGTCGTCCTTTTGACCCTGCTGGCCTTCATCAAGCACGTGGACTACTACGGCATCCCGATGATCTTCGTCAACTATGCCGTCTTCTGGGGCCTCATCACCGGCGTCGTCATGGGCGACTGGAGGACCGGCCTTGTCATCGGCGGTACCATTCAGCTCATGCAGCTCGGCGTCGCGGGCTTCGGCGGCTCGTCGATTCCCGACTACGGCACGATGGCCATCATCGCCACCGCCTACGGCGTGACCCTGGGCGCGGACACGGGCCTCGCCATCGGCCTGCCGGTCGGCATGCTCGGCATCCAGCTCGACGTCATCGTCAAGATCCTCAACGGCTTCGTCGTCGAGAAGTCCCAGAAGTTCTGCGACGAGGGCAAGTTCAAGCAGATGAACGCCATCCTGTGGGTCTGCCCCGTGCTCTTCGGCCTGTGCGCCGCCCTGCCCGTCTTTGTCTCCGTGACCCTCGGCCAGCCCGCCGTCAACTGGCTCCTCGAGGTTATGCCCCAGTGGTTCCTTTCCGGTCTCACCCTCGCCGGCAAGATGCTCCCGGCCGTCGGCATCGCGATGCTGCTGCGTTACATGCCCACTGGCAAGTACTTCCAGTACCTGCTCGCCGGTTTCTTCCTCTCGGCCTTCCTGAACGTGCCCATCATCGGCGCCGCCATCGTCGGCGTTGCCCTCGCGATCGCGTTCTACCAGCGTGCCGAGAGGGACACCGAGCTCGCCGCCCACGCTTCCGCAGACGCCTTCATCGGAGAGGATGAGTAACCATGGAAAACGAGAACATCACCGCCGTCGCCGAGGGCAAGCCCTCCGGCTACAAGGTCACCAAGAAGGACCTGCGCAACGCGAACTGGCGCTGGCTCATGAGCGTGTGCACCTTCAACTACCAGACCCAGCAGGGCGCCTCAGTCGCCTACGCCCTCTCGCCGGTCCTGAGGAAGATCTACACGAACGACGAGGACTATAAGCAAGCGCTCAACAACCACTTCCGCTACTACAACACCCAGCCTTGGCTCGCCGCCATCATCCTCGGCGCCTGCGTGGCCATGGAGGAGCGTGACGGCCTCGCGGCGGCGGACGCCGTCCAAGACCTGAAGATCGGCACCATGGGACCGCTCGCCGGCGTCGGCGACTCCCTGCTCATGACCATGATCCCGACCATCATGGGCTCCATCGCCGCCTATATGGCCATCGAGGGCAACCCCGTGGGAGCCGGCATCTGGTTCGCGCTCATCCTGGCCATCTTCTGGGTCCGCATGCACGCCCTCGAGTTCGGCTACAAGCAGGGTGTGAAGCTCGTCACCGACTTCAGCGAGAAGCTTCCCAACCTCACTGCCGCCGCCTCCGTGCTCGGCCTCACCGTGGTCGGCTGCCTCATCGCCTCGGTCATCGGCGTCACCTGCCCGATTAGCTTCAGCTTCGGCGACGTCTCGATGGAGATTCAGCCGCTGCTCGACAAGATCCTGCCTGCCATGATCCCCGCCGCCATCACGGGAAGCGCGTACTACCTTCTTACCAAGAAGAATGCGAGCATGACGGCCCTCATCCTCGTGGTGATCGTCCTCGCGATGGTCGCCTCCGCCGCCGGCATCCTTGCCTAGCTTCGACCCAAGAGATTGGTGAATCAATGAGAAAGATAGTTGTGGCGAGCCATTCCCTTCTCGCCCAGGGCTTCAAGGACACCCTCGAGTTCCTTACGGGTAAGAGCGACGCCGTCAACGCCGTGTGCGCCTACGTGAACGACAACGGCGAGGGGCTCGACGCGGCGGTCGAGGCGGCTCTTTCGGGCACTGACGAGGTCGTCGTCCTCACCGACGCGCTCGGCGGCAGCGTGAACCAGCGCTTCTCCCGCTTCGCCTCCGACCGGATCCACGTGATTGCGGGTGTCAACCTCCCGCTCGCCATGACGGTCGTGCTCGCGCGCCCCGACGAGAAACTCGACTTCGACGCCCTCGTCAACGAGGCGCGCCAGCAGATCGTCTACGTGAACGGTGCCAGTTCCGCCGAGTGCGAAGACGACGAATAGAGGAGGTCGACGATGAGAGAGTTCCTTAAGGACGTGTGGATGCACGGCGGTGAGGAAAGCCGCGCCATCACCCCCGAGAACATCACGGGCGAGAAGGGCCGCGCCGCCATGTCGGCCAGCCACCTCGGCGTCGGCCGCAAGGGCTCGTGCTGCGTGCCCCTTGAGTCCGGCGAGACCATCACGCTCGCGGACATCGAGGGCCCCGGCATCATCCGCCACATCTGGATGACCGTCCCCGACAAGACCGCCGCCGGCAGCTTCGTCATGCGCGACCTTGTGCTGCGCTTCTACTGGGACGACGAGGAGACCCCCTCGGTCGAGTGCCCTGTCGGCGACTTCTTCTGCAACGGCTTCGGTGAGCGCGCCATCGTCAACTCGATGCCCATCTGCGTGAACCCGACGGGCGGCATGAACTGCTACTTCGAGATGCCCTTCAGGAAGCACGCCAAGGTCACGCTTACGAGCGAGCACCCCGGGTTCATTAAGTACATCTTCTACACGTTCAACTACGCGCTCACCGACGTGCCGGACGACGCCATGTACTTCCACGCCCGCTTTAACCGCGAGCGCAGCACTCGCAGGGGCGTCGACTACACCGTGCTCGACGGCGTGCGCGGCAAGGGCTACTACGTCGGCACCTACATGGCCCTGTGCGCCCTGGAGCGCTATTGGTGGGGCGAGGGCGAGATGAAGTTCTTCCTCGACGGCGACGAGGAGTTCCCCACGGTCACCTCGACGGGAGCCGAGGACTACTTCGGCGGTGCCTGGGCCTTCCTCGACAGGCCGCCCCACGCGCTGCCCGAGGCGCAGTGCTTCAACACGCTGTTCGCCGGCTACCCGTACCGCTCGACGCGCGACGCCACGCGCGACCGCTTCAGCGCGGGCAAGCCGAACCCGAACCCGATGCTCGCGACCAACGACGACGCGCTGCCCAGGCACGGCCTCTACAGGTGGCACCTTCCCGACCCGATCTCGTTCAAGGAGGACCTGCGCGTGACGTTCCAGGACCTCGGCAACGACGACATCAAGCTCTACGAGCGCGAGGACGACATCTCCACCGTCGCCTACTGGTACCAAAGCGAGCCGCACGCCGTGCTCGCCCCGTTTGCCGCAAGGCAGGACCGCGTGCCCAGGTAGGGTCGCCTCGAAACAAGCCAACGTTATGGGCGCCCGCGGTTGACCATGACTGCGGGCGTCCCTTTGTAAGGAGGATCACATGAGCGAAAAGCAAATGAGGCTCGGCGCCCTCGAGGCCGGCGGGACCAAGATGGTCTGTGCCGTGGTGTCCGGCGACGGCGAGGTCCTCGACCGTATGGAGACCCCGACGCTTACGCCCGCCGAGACCGTCCCGCAGATGATCGAGTGGTTCACCGCCCGCGATGTGGACGCGTTGGGCATCGGCGCCTTCGGCCCGACCTGCGTCGACCCCAACGACGAGCGCTACGGCTCCATCCTCCAGACGCCCAAGCTCGCGTGGCGAGGCCATGGTCTTCGCGCCGCGTTCGCCGACGCCCTCGGGATTCCGGTGGCCTACGACACGGACGTGAACGTTGCCTGCCTCGGCGAAGTGGTCTTCGGCTGCTGCAAGGGGCTCGAGGACGCCGTCTACGTGACCATCGGCACCGGCGTGGGCGCGGGCGTCATGTGCGCGGGCAGGCTCCTTCACGGCATGCTGCACCCCGAGGCCGGCCACATGCTGGTAAGGACCCGTCCCACCGAGGAGGGACGCTGCGTCTGCCCGAGCCACGCGAGCTGTCTCGAGGGCCTCGCCTCCGGCCCCGCCATTGCCGCGCGCTGGGGAAAGCCCGCGGCCGAGCTCGCGGACAACGATGAGGCGTGGGCGCTCGAGGGGGATTATCTGGGGCAGATGTGCGCGAACCTCGTGCTCATGTACTCGCCTCGCCGCATCGTCCTCGGCGGCGGCGTGATGCACCAGGAGCAGCTCTACGGCATCGTCCGCAAGAAGACCCTCGAATATCTGGGTGGCTACATCCAGACCGCCGAGCTTAAGGACATGGAGAGCTACATCTGCGCCCCGGGCTGCGGCGGCGACCAAGGAATCCTCGGCGCGGCCGAGCTGGCAAGAAGGGCGCTCGCGTAACTTGCGCTCTCTCCGCCATACAACGCGTTAAGAAAAGACGAGCGCTTCTTGCCAATTGGGCGGCAAGAAGCGCTCGTCTTTTGCATTTGTTTTTGGGCAGAACGCCCCGCCTCCGCTAGAGTCCCTGGACCGCCACACCCACGAGGTTTGGACCGGTGTGGACAAGAAGCGCGGGGCTGATGTCGGAGCGGACGATCTCCACCGCGTTGGCCACGCGCTCGCGCAGGGCCTGCTCCATGCGGTCGTAAAGGTCGGCGTAGGCCGAGGTGTAGCTCACGGCAAAGCGCACCCTGGGGTGCTTCTCGGCGATGGCGGCGACGAGCTTGACCTCGGTGCGATGCGGTACTTGCATAGCCATTTCGTGTGCGCGAGGCTGTTGGCTTTCTGGGCCACAGCAATCACATTCCCCCTAGCATGATGACCTGAACAATCCTCATGCTAGGGGGAAGGTTTTTGTCGCGTAGCGGAAATTGGCCTCCACCCGCTGAGCGGGTGGCTTTCTATGCCGCGCGTGCCGTGCGGCACGGACTAAAGTCCATGAATAAAAACGAGGGAGGCCGTTTCCGACCTCCCTCGCGTGCCCTTACACGCCCAATATGCGCCGTAAAAGCCGTCTTCTTCAACGTCAAAGTGAATGCGCTTTATGTTTGCCTCTCAAAATCTTATTTTCACGATTTGCATTTTCATCCCGTTGTCACCGACCCTTGCGAGAAACCGGAAAAAGCCGCTGACAGAAGGGTCTTTCAAATCGTTGTAGCCCAGCATATAGCCGCGACTTGTGACCTGCAGACGGCTGTCCCACGTGCCGATTTCCTTGGCGGCATCCGAAACCGCAAAATATGCCCCCACATCCTTGATTTTTGCAGTCTTAAGCCATGTTTTTGCGATCATCTTTACCGCCGTCCGATTGGCAGCATCAAAGACCAGCACACTGCCGGGGAAAGCGTCCGCCATCCCCCGCACCAGTTCCCGGACCTGCTGGGTCAGAAAGTAATAGAACACCCCGGAGGCAAAGAACACCGCCCCGCCGGAGGCATCGATTTTGCCAAACCATGCGGTGTCTTTCAGGTCGCAGGGGATATTATGCTCCCGATCCCCGGCGGGCAGTAGCTGCTGCCGCAAGGCAATCACATCCGGGAAGTCCAGATTGTAGATCTTGCATCTACCGTTGTCGCAGGCTCTGCCGGTGTTGTCCAGCCCGCAGCCCAGATTGACCACCGCCGCATTGGGGTGGCCTTTCAGGTAATCCCACACCTCGAAAGCAAGATCACTCTGCCGCATGGCCACCTCCAGCGCACCAAAGCGCTGCATCAGGCTGCGGGAGTTTTTCTCTGCCTCTGAAAAGTCGTAGTCGATCTGATCGAGCAGACGAACCGCTGTTTCATCCCTGTAAAGGTTCGGGTATAGCTCCGTACACAGCTTTCGGGAATACAGCGGGAGGATCAGCGTCTCCTGCACGGTGTTTTTCTCAATTTTACATTTCATAGGTTCCTTCCTCAGTGAATAAAAACTGTCATAATTGCCGCCAGCAAAGCCACTATGACCGTCATGCCTATCGCCATGTGCAGGATGGATGAAAAATGCTCACATGGCGTTCTCAAACGCCATATCCGCCACACTGCCTTGCAGAACGGCGCAACGCCCCTCCTGAATTGCAGCTCGGTTGAGCTTTCTAGTCCTCTCCACGCTGACGGGCGAATAGTCGATGCCCTTAACGACGCCATGCGGGCATTTTTTCAGCAGCCGTTTTATGTTCGCCCCGCCGCCGCAGCCGCAATCCAGCACCTTGGCATTTGGTGCAAGTCGTAGAAATCGAAGTCCCCACCGCGCCACAGGGCTGTGGCCCAGATTCATCATGGCAACCATAAGTTTTCCGCCGAGGCCCACGGGCTTGCGGGTGTTTTCAAAGAACGACATCTGGCCCCTCCGATTTCGTGCATTCCGCATAGGTCAACGGGAATGAGGCCTTCAGCACCACGCTTTTCTGCACTGCCCAGCCGTTTTGACGCAGGAAACGTAGGTATTCCTCGCTTGTCCACCTGCTGTGGAGGGGGAATCCCACCATACTCATGAAAAAGGCTTTTGCCTTGCCGGAAACCGAGCTCCCCGCGTGGGTGAAGGTTGGCGCGATGAGCACGCCGTCGTCCTTCAGCACCCGCCTGATTTCTTGCAGGGCCTTTTCCGGATGCGGCACTATGTGAAGCGCGTTGGACGCGATCACCACATCAAAGAACTTCTGTGCATAGGGCAGGCGGAACATATCTTGTACGGAAAAGTGCAGCTTTGCGGATTGATTGTCCCGCTTTGCTTCAAGGATCATCTTTGCAGAAGCGTCCGTAGCCTCGATGTGCGCCGCCGCATTTACGATGCTCTTTGCGATAAGCCCCGTGCCGGTGGCAACCTCCAGTACGGTTTTTGCTTTCACCACCGGCCTGATCAGCTCATACATCTTCTCATACGCCGCCCGGTCCTTTCGCATGAAACGGTCGTACCGACCGGCATTCTTGTCCCAGAAGCCCTTGCGTTCGTGCATTGCTATCGCCCCCAAATAGTTAGAGACATCTAACTATAACACACGAATCATGCAGTAAGTCCTTGTGTCCGTTCATGAGAGGCTCGGAGTGAAACGGAATGTTGGGGAGGTCAGCCCTGGCGAGCTTGGTCTCATAGCCCGTGACCGCCTCGGCGATGCTGTCTGCCTGGTCGTGAAAGACGAGTGTGAGCAGATAGTAGCGAGCTTTGCCGCCGCGGTCGCCGCTCTCGTCGACGAAGATGTTGAGCTCCTTGGCCAATGGGGATTCCTAATGGAATGGATAAAAAAATAGCCGGGGGACTCCCCCGGCACTTGGAAGTAGCTCAATGGGCCACCAATAACCTTATAGCATGCTCTGACGGTAAGTGCAGGGGGGGCGAGCCGGTACATGGCGTCGCGGCTGATGCGCAGCATCGCGCACGCCTCGTCGGCGCCGAATATCGCGTTGGTCGATGCGATGAGCCTCACCTGGCTCCTGCTAATGCTCTTGGTCATGGTCGTCCTCGAGCTCCTTTCGTCTCGAGGCTCCCTCGCGTGCCCGGCCGCGGGCGGCTCCCGGGGCGGTCGCCGCAGTCATTTGCGACGTGCTTGAGGCGGAGGCATCCGATCAGGCCGGCCATGCGTCCTGGGTCGCCAACATCCGTGAAGCGGCGGACGAGATGGCGACTCGCATCGCCGACATGCTCATGCACATGGGCGGCGACTAGCCAAGGCGATCCCCGCAACGGGCATTATTATCCGGGAAGCGTTTGGTTGCGAGGCACGCCGGTGTGAGGGCCTGAGTCGTCAGGCCCTCACAGGGGGACCGCGATGGTGGCCACCGCGCCGCCCGAGGGGCTGTTGGCGAGCGAGACAGAGCCCCCGTGGGCGCTCGCGGCCTCGGAGGCGGCGTGGAGGCCGAGCCCGTAGTGGCGGCCTCCGTCGCGCGAGGAGCGGGAGGAGTCGTCTGTGAAGAGGCGCTCACAGCCGCGTTCGAGGGCGGCGGGAGAGAAGCCCGGTCCGTCGTCGGCCACCTCGATGACGAGGTGGCCGCCCGCGACGTCGCAGGAGACCGCCACGCGCGAGCGCGCGTGCTCGGCGGCGTTGGCCACGAGGTTCGCGGCGGCTCGCGCCAGGGCGGTTCGGTCGAGCGGGGCCTCGGGCGCGCCCGCGACAGCGGGGCCCGTGGCCGTGTCGAGCGTCACGCCTCGCGCCCGGGCGATCTGGGCGGCCTCGGCGAGGACCTGTTCGCAGAGCTCGGCCGGCCGCAGGGGGGCCCTCTCCGCCCCGCCGGACCCGCGCGAGGCCTCGATGAGCAGACGCACGTAGCCGTCGAGCCTTTCGACACTGCCGGCTATGTCGCGCGCGGCGGCCGCGAGGTCGGCGTCTTTCTCGTCTTCCAGCTCCTCCGCCACGAAGTCGGCGTTGGCGCGCAGCACGGTGAGCGGCGTCTTGAGGTCGTGGGCGAGCGACGCCACCTGCTCGCGCTGCCCCCGCTCCGCGGCCCAGCGGGCCTCGAGCGACTCGGCGAGGGATGCCCGCATGGCGTCCATCGCGGCGAGGACGTCATTCACCTCGCGCACGTTGGCTGTCTCTTATACACATCT
>CABSMQ010000002.1:0-61940 GCA_902478965.1 uncultured Collinsella sp.
CCACGTGCTGGGGACGCACGCCCCCTACGGCACCTACGACTGCACCGGCTCCGGCACCGTCAAGTCCTGGGCCGATATCGCCCGCGCCGTCTTCGAGGCCGCCAACGGCAACGGGGACAGGGTCGTGCCGGTATCGACCGCCGACTACTACGCGAGCGCCGAGGGCCCCGTCGCCCCGCGCCCGGTCCACTCCGCGCTCGACCTGTCCAAGCTCGAGGCTGCCGGCTTCCACATGCCCGACTGGGAGGAAGAGCTGGGGGAGTACATCAAGACGCTCTAGCCGCTATTAACTTTTCGAGAGTAAAAGCCGCCGTTCTTTAACGGCGGCTTTTCTTGTTGGTGGCTATCTGCGCAGTGGTGCCAATAGTATTTTGCGGAAGATCTACCTCTCGCTTGGCATGGAAGTAGGGTGGCCGGGCTGGTCGTCGTAGGCGTATTTGCTGTACACGTTGACCTCCCACTGCTTTTTTTCGACCTTTGCTACAGAATCTAGGATGAAGCCGGTCGCAAGGCTCAGGCCGCACAGGAACATAAACGAGGCGGCGAGCATAGCGGTGGGGAAGCGCGGGACGAGGCCGGTCTGGAAATATTCGACAACGATGGGCATGCCCAGGGCGAGGCCGAATACCGCGAACAGAAGCGCAACGAGGCTGAAGAACTTCAGCGGGCGGTAGTCCTTGAACAGCGTGCCGATCATCGCAACGACTTTAATGCCGTCGCTCACGGTGTTGAGTTTGGACTCGGAACCCTCGGGACGGTCGCGGTACTCGATGGGCACATCTTTGATGCGCCAGCGGTGGTCGACGGCGTGGATCGAGAGCTCGCTTTCGATCTGAAAGCCCTCGGAAAGCACTGGGAAGGTTTTAACGAACGGGCGGCTCATGGCGCGGTAGCCTGTCATGACGTCATCGAAGCTGTAGCCATAGATCCACTTGATCATGGCGCGGACCAGATTATTGCCAAAGCCGTGGAAGGCACGCTTGTTCTCCTCGGCGTAGGTGCCGTTGGAAAGGCGATCGCCTACGGTCATGTCGGCCGTGCCGTTAAGGATGGGCTCGCAGAGGGCCTTGGCCGCCTCGGCGGGGTAGGTGTCGTCTCCGTCGACCATCAGGTAGCAATCGGCGTCGATATCGCGAAACATCTGGCGGCACACGTTGCCCTTTCCCTGACGGGGCTCAAAGCGGACTGTGGCGCCGTGCTCGGTGGCAATGCGTGAGGTATCGTCCGACGAGTTGTTGTCATAGACATAGACCGTCGCCTGCGGAAGCTCGCGGTGAAAGTCGTCGATGACTTTGCCGATCGTGAGCGCTTCGTTGTAGCAAGGGATGATGACGGCGATGGATTCAGAATTCACTTAATGCTCCTTATACATTCAATCCTAGAAAGTATAGCCGTTTGGGCCTGGCATCCTAAGATGTGGGTTAGTTCTCCAGTTTTGTTGCGCGAACCGTTTGCATGGCCGTCGGGTCTATACTGTTCGTTTGTCAACGATTACGAGTAAAGGAGTTGCATCCGTGTCGGATCAGACAAAGCAACAAGAAACTCGCAGTCTGCCTGCGACGTTTGCTAAGAACGAATTTGAGAAGGACGCGTTTATCCTTCGTCAGCTGGTTACCAAGGATTTTAAGATCAAGTATCGCCGTAGCGTTCTGGGCGTCGCATGGTCGGTGCTCAACCCGCTGCTGATGATGATCGTCATGGCCATCGTGTTCTCGACGATTTTTGGCCAGGGCCGCAATGGCTCAATGACGCCCGAGATGTACCCGCTGTACTTGATCGTGGGTAACATCACCTTTGCCGTCATGTCTGAGTCTACTAACCAGGCCCTGACGTCGATCGTGGGCGCTGCCCCTCTGCTCAAGAAGGTTAAGGTGCACCGCTGGGTTTTCCCGGTGCAGAAGGTGCTCTTCTCGCTGGTCAACTTTGCCTTCTCGCTGGTCGCCGTCGCCATCGTCATGCTGTGGTTCCGCGTTATGCCTTCTTGGCACCTGATTCTGTTGCCGGTTTGCCTGCTGCTGCTTATGTGCTTCTGCATGGGCCTGGGCATGATGCTCTCTGCCCTTACGGTCTTCTTCCGCGACGTTATGCATCTGTGGAGCGTCGTCATTACGGCGTGGACTTACATTACGCCCATCTTCTGGACGACTGACTATATTGCGCAAATGCCGCATCTCGTGCGTATCTTTATGTATGCGAACCCCATGTTCAACTACCTGCAGTTTATGCGCGATATCTTCCTGTTCCAGACTACGCCCTCGCTTATGACGTTTGGTATGTGCGTCGCTTGGGCGGTTCTTGCGCTTATTATTGGCTATACCGTGTTCCATAAGTCCGAGCGCAAATTTATCCTCTACATCTAAGGAGTGCTGTGATGACTGAATCTGTTGTTGATTACAGCGAGCAGCCTCTGGCTGTCGAGGTCGACGACGTCACCATGATCTTTAACATGGCGTCCGAGTCGCTGACCAACCTCAAGGAGTACTTCATTAAGCTTGCCAAGCACGAGCTGTTCTTTGAGGAGTTTAGGGCGCTTAAGCACATCTCGTTTGATATTCATCGCGGCGAGGTTGTGGGTCTGGTCGGCACCAATGGCTCCGGCAAGTCTACGATGCTCAAGATTATCGCTGGCGTTCTTGAGCCTAGCGAGGGCAGCGTTAAGGTGCACGGTAACATCGCGCCGCTGATTGAGCTTGGCGCCGGCTTTGACCCCGAGCTGACCGCCCGCGAGAACATCTATCTGAACGGCGCCCTGCTCGGCTATACCAAGGAGTTCATCGACGCCAACTTTGACGGCATTATCGAGTTCGCTGAGCTGCAGAACTTTGTCGATATGCCGCTTAAGAACTTCTCTTCGGGCATGGTGGCGCGTATCGCCTTTGCAATCGCGACGATTACCGAGCCCGATATTCTGATCGTTGACGAGACGCTGTCCGTCGGTGATGTGTTCTTCCAGCAAAAGTGTGAGGCCCGCATCCAGCACTTTATCCAGAGCGGCGACGTGACGGTTCTGTTCGTTTCGCACTCTATGGAGCAGGTTGAGCGCATCTGCCAGCGTGCCGTTTGGATTGAGAAGGGTGACCTTCGCATGGACGGCCCGGTCGATGAGGTCTGCAAGGCGTACCGCGAGCAGTTCAACTAGGTTATAATTACTTGCGCCTGACAGGCTTGTGCTTGCTTGGGCGTGCGGTTATTTGCTCCATTAGCTCAGTTGGATAGAGCAGGGGACTTCTAATCCCAAGGTCGACGGTTCGAATCCGCCATGGAGCACCATCGTTTATTAAGCCCAGACCGCTTGGTGGTCTGGGCTTTTTTCATCTTGTGTGTTGCTGGAGCCGAGCGCGAGCAAGCCGCTGCTGTTTGTTGGGGTTGGCATTTTACTTTTCGAGATGCTCTTTCAGCAGCTCCAACGCGTGGGCGTAGCCCTTCAGGCCCTCGCCGGTGATGGTGGCGAAGCAGGCCAGGCGGGCGTAGCTTACCTGGCGGAAGTCCTCGCGCGTCTCTACGGCGCTGATGTGGACCTCCACAGCCGGGATGGCGACGGCCTTGAGTGCGTCGAGGATCGCGACGCTTGTGTGCGTGTAGGCCGCCGGGTTGATGACGATGCCGTCGACCTTGCCGTAGGCCTCCTGGATCTTGTCGACGATGGTGCCCTCGTGGTTAGACTGGAAGACCTCGACTTCTTCGAAGCCCTGTGCGGCGCCCGCTTCCTGGCAGATCTGCACTAAGCGGTCGTAGTTGTCGTTGCCGTAGATGCCCGGCTCGCGAATGCCGAGCATGTTGAGGTTGGGGCCGTTGATGACGAGTGCTTTCATGGTTGCTTCCTTTGCAGTCGAGAAACCACCACAAAGGTGCCTGTCCCCTTTGTGGTGGTTTTGGTTAGAGAGCGGGTTGGAGGGTCTCGAGGAGGGCTTGGGCGGTGTTGGCGGCGCAGTCGCGTGAGTCGATGATGTAGTCGGCCCAGGCGCGGTAGCGCGGCATGCGCTGCTCGGCCAGCTTGTCGATGCCGTCGCGCGCGGTGATGGGGCGGCCCTTGTGGGCGAGCTCGTCGAGCTTGCGGTTGAGCATCACAATCTGGCTGTTCTGGTGTAGCAGCGGGTAGTTCTCGTCGCGTGTGACCACGCCGCCGCCGGTGGAGAGCACCAGGCCGCTGCGCTTGGAAATGTCGGCCAGCTCCGCTGTCTCCTGCTCGCGGAAGGCGGCCTCGCCGCGCTCGACGATAAAGTCGGCGCAGGGCATGCCGAGGCGTTCCTCGAGGGCGCGATCCAGGTCGATGTGCTCGCGACCCGTGAGCAGGGCAATCTGCTCACCCACGCGGGTCTTGCCCGAGCCCGGCATGCCGATCAGCGCGATGTTTTGTTCGCGTCGGGACAGACGTTCCGTCACATCCAGGATGCGCTCGCGCGGGGTGACCTGGCCGGTGTAGCGCTCGACAGCTTGTGCCGCCTGGGCAACAAGCATGAGCAGGCCGCCGATGCAGGGGATGCCGCGGCGCTCGGCCTCGAGCATCAGACCCGTGCGGGCGGGGTTGTAGACAATGTCGATGACGCCCTCGAGCGCATCGAGGCCTTCGAGCGTGCAGGGGGCGTCGGGGCAGTGGGGGAACATGCCGGCAGGCGTGCAGTTGACGAGCAGCGTTGCGTCGGACTGCTGAGCGATGTTGTCGTAATTGACCTCGCTCTTGCGGCCCACGGGTACGACGATGGCGCCCAGGTCGCCGAGCACCATGCTGGCCGTGGTGCCTGCGCCGCCGGCGGCGCCGAGCACGAGGGCCTTCTTACCGCCAACCTCTACGCCTAACTCCTCGACCAGACACTGAAAGCCAAAGTAGTCGGTGTTGTCGCCGCGCAGGCGGCCGTCGGGCAGGCGCGTGATGGTGTTGACGTTGCGCATGCGCTCGGCCAGGGGACTCAACTCGTCCAGGTATTCCATGACGGCGCGCTTGTAGGGGATGGTCACGTTGGTGCCCTCCCATTCGTCGCCGGTCATAAAGGCCTCAAGATCCTCGGGCTCTCGCTCAAAACGCACGTACTCGAGCCCAGCGAGCTCCTTGTAGATGGTCGGGGTGTAGCTGTGGCCCAGCACGCGGCCCAGTACGCCGTAGGGGCGGCTTGCGGCGGTATCGGTCATCTAGAGCACCTCCGTGTAGCTGCCAAAGTAGGTAAAGCTCTCGCACACGTCGTCGATGGAATCGAGCAAGTCGTCGAGGGCCTTGCTGCCAAAGGGGCAGTCCAGGTCAAAGTAGAACATAAACTCAAAGTCACGACCGGGGATGGGGCGGCTCTCGAGCTTGATGAGGTTAATGTTGAGTGCGTAGAAGCGCTCGAGTACACGGTAGAGGGCGCCCGGCTCGTTGGCCGTGGTGATCATAAGCGAGGTACGGTTGGCACCGGGGTAGACGCGCGGCTCGCGGCTGATGACGACAAAGCGCGTGTAGTTGTTGTCCGAGTCCTGGATGTTGGACTCCAGCACCTCCAGGCCATAGAGTGTCGCGCAGCTGCGCGATGCGATGGCGGCAACATCGGTGCGCCCGGAGTTGGCGACCATCTCGGCCGACATGGCGGTATTGGGGTACTTGGTGGCGTGCAGGCCGTGGGCCTCGATAAAGCCGGCACACTGGGCGATGGCCTGGCCATGGCTGTAGACCTCGCGCACGTCTGCGAGCTTAGTGCCGGGCTTGACGAGCAGGTTGTGATCGATCTTAAGGCGCAGTGAACGCACGATGTGGAAATCGAACTGGGCGAGCAGGTCGTAGACGGCGTTGACCGAGCCGGCGGTGGAGTTCTCGATGGGCAGCACGCCAAACTCGCAGAAGCCGTCGCGCACAGCGCGCATAACGCCTTCGAAGGTCTCGAAAAACGCGATGTCGGGCACGTCGAAGAGTTTGCACGCGGCGATCTGGCTATAGGCACCTTCCACGCCCTGGCAGGCAACGGTGGCCGTTTGAGGGAAGGCCGTGTCGGAGGCTGCAGCCGTGGCGTGGGCCTTTTGCGAGACGGTGTTGCCCTTGAACTCGTTGATGTAGCGCTGCTGCTCGGCCTTGCTCATGCTCATGAGGAGACGGAACAGGGCGATGGTCTGTGCCTCGTAGCGTTCGGGCGCGCGGCTGGCGAGGTTGTTGAGCTTGGAGCGCTCGCGGGCGGGGTCGAAGACGGCCTTGCCCATCTCGATTTTTGACTTGGCGACCTCGGTGGCAATGTCCATGCGCTCGATAAAGCTGTTGAGGAGCGTGGTGTCGATGCCATCGATGGTCTGGCGAATATCGGCAAGGTCCATGGAGGCCCCTTTCACGTATGGCAGAGTTGACGGGCAAATCAGGTGAGTCGGGTTAGAGCTGGCCTGCGTCCTCAAGGAGGGCGTCCCAAATCGCGAGGGCAGCTGCTGCTTCAGCTACGGGGACAGCTCGGGGGACGATACAGGGATCGTGACGGCCGTGCACCGAGAGTTCGGCATTTTCCATGGCGTCCATGTCTACGGTCTGCTGCTCGCGGCCAATTGAGGGCGTCGGCTTTACGGCCATGCGCCACATGACGGGCGCGCCGGTCGAAATACCGCCCAGGATGCCGCCGGCGTTGTTGGATTCAACCTCGATCTCGCCCGACTCTGCATCGATGCGATACGGATCGTTGTTCTCGCTGCCGCGCATGGCGGCCACGGCAAAGCCCATGCCAAACTCCACGCCCTTTACGGCGGGAATGCCAAACGCGATTTGCGCGATGCGGTTCTCGATGCCGTCGAACATGGGGTCGCCGATGCCCGCGGGAAGCCCGTAGATGCCGCACTCCACGATGCCGCCGATGCTGTCGAGTTCGTCGCGCGCGGCTAGGATCTCCTCGCGCATGCGACCGGCTGCGGTGGCGTCAATGCACGGCAGATCGTTCGTAAGGATTGCCTTGCGGTCGGCCTCGCGATAGACCATATCGTCCATAGGCAGGTCGGAGATGCCGCCGATCTGCGCGACGTGCGCCATGACCTGAATGCCGCGGGCCTCAAGTGCCTGCAGCGCAATGCCGCCGGCGATGCATAAGGGGGCCGTTAGGCGGCCGGAAAAATGCCCGCCACCAGCGACATCGTGCATGTTGTGATATTTCACGCGCGCAGGGAAGTCCGCATGTCCGGGACGGGGCTTGCGGCGCAGCTCGGAGTAATCATTGGAGCGCGTGTTGGTGTTCTCGATAATCGCGGCGATGGGCGCGCCGGTGGTATGTCCATCGACAACACCGGCGATGATGTGGGCGGCGTCGGCCTCGCGGCGTTTGGTCGCGGTCTCGTCGCGACCGGGGGCGCGACGGTCGAGGAAGGCCTGCAGCTTCTCCTGGTCCACGGCGATGCCCGCCGGGATGCCATCGAGCGAGCAGCCGATAGCGGGAGAGTGCGACTGGCCGAAGATGCTTAAGTGCAAGACGTTGCCAAAGGTCGAGGACATGCTATTCCTCCTCGAGCGTGACCTTGCCGCCCAGTAGGCGGTAGTGGTCGAAGAAATCGGGATAGGACTTGTTGACGGCCTCGGCGCCGTGGATCACGACTTCGCCGGTGGCGCGGCTCGCGGCGATGGCGGCCATCATGGCGATGCGGTGGTCGTTGTGCGAATCGACCTCGCCTCCGGTGAAGGCATCGACACCCTTGATGATGAGGTCGTCACCGGCGATGCGCACCTGCGCTCCCAGCGCGGTGAGCTCGCGGGTGGTGGTGACCAGACGGTCAGATTCCTTGATGCGCAGGCGTGCGCAGTCACGGATGAACGTGCGGCCCTGAGCCAGCGATGCCACGGCCGAGATGACGGGCACCAGGTCCGGAATGTCGTGGGCGCTCATCTCAAAGCCGGCGAGCTTGTCGGACTGCACAGTGGCGGCGTTCGTGGAGCGCACGATGCGGGCGCCAAAGCGCGAAAGCGCGGCGAGCACGTTGCGGTCGCCCTGTGCGGAGCTCAGCGACACGCCCTCGACGGTGATGGGGTCGGTGCCGATGGCGCCGGCACACAGCCAAAAGGCGGCGTTGGACCAGTCTCCCTCGACGGCTACGCTGCTGGGCGTACGGTACGATCCACTGTTTACGCGGAAGTTCGTGACCTCGGGCTGGCCGTCCTTGGCCGGAATACGCTCGACGTTGACCTCGACACCAAAGGCCTTCATGGCCTGGATGGTCAGGTTGATATAGGGGCGGCTCTCGATGAGGCCGGTCACCTGCACGCAGGAGGGCTGGGCCAGCAGCGGGGCTGCCAGCAGCAGGCCCGAGATGTACTGCGAGCTCACGTTGCCCGGCAGCACAAAGGTGCCCGGGCGCATGCGTCCGCTCGTCTTGAGCGGAAAACCGCCCAGACCCTGCAGGTCGCAGCCGGCGGCAATGATCTCGTCGGAAAGCGGGGAGAGGGGGCGTGCGCCCAGGCGGCCCTGGCCTATAAAGGTTGCCTCTGCTCCCAGCGCGCAGGCGACGGGCAGCATAAAGCGGAGCGTGGAGCCGCTCTCGCCGCAGTCAAGCATGCCACCCGCAAGTGCCTTGAGCAGGCCGAACTCAATACTCTTCATAGTGGGATGGACCTGGAAGCCGTCCTCGACGGTCTCGATGCGAGCACCCAGGGCCGTAAGGCAACGCACCGTAGCCTCGATGTCGGCGCAGGTGGTGTTGCAGGTGACGTGCGTCTCGCCGTTGGCAAGCGCAGCGCAGATAATCAAGCGGTGCGCCATCGACTTGGATGCGATGGCGGGAACGGTGCCCTTGAGCGGGGACGGGGTGATGCGGGCTAGCATGCGGATGCGTCTCCCTTCTGGCCGAGGCCCTCGGCAATGAGTTCATGGAAAGTGGAAAGCGGCGTGCGGTCGATGCTGCAGCGGCCAATGCCGTGCGGAATCACCAGGTCGATAGTGTCACCGGCACGTTTTTTGTCGTGCAGCGCCTCGGCAAAGATGGCGTCGGCATCTTGGTCGCAGCGGGTCTTGAGGCCATGGCGGGCGCAGAGCTCCTCAATACGACCGGGCAGTGCAGCATCGCAAACGCCGTGCAGGGCCGCGGCGCGCGTGATGATACCCATGCCGATCGAAACGCAGTTGCCGTGTCCGAGCTCAAAGTGCTCGCAGGCCTCGACGGCGTGTCCGGCGCTGTGTCCAAAGTTGAGGAGCTTGCGCTGGTTGGTTTCGCGCTCGTCGGCGACGACCACGGCGCGCTTGATGTCGATATTGCGGGCGATGATGAGCGCTACGCGGGCCACATCGCGGTTGAGCAGCTCCAGCGTGAGCGGGGTCTTCTCCAGCTCGGCGAAAAGCTCTGGGTCGGCGATCACGGCGTGCTTGACGACCTCGCCGCAGCCGTCGGCGAACTGCTCGGGCGTGAGGGTGGCCAGGCACCCCACGTCGGCGATAACCACGCTCGGCTGCCAAAAGGCGCCGGCCAAGTTCTTGCCGGCAGCCAGATCGATCGCGGTCTTGCCGCCCACCGACGAATCCACCATGGCGAGCAGGCTCGTCGGGATCTGCACAAACTTGCAGCCGCGCATGTAGGTGGCGGCCGCAAAGCCCGCCACGTCGCCCACGACGCCGCCGCCGAGTGCCACGATCACGTCGGAGCGCGAAAGCTCGTGCTCGGCCACAAACTCCAAAATGGCAACGTAGGTCTCGGCGCGCTTGTGTGCCTCGCCGGCCTCGAAGGTGCAGATGCCCACTTCGTAGCCTGATGCCTCCAGGCTCTGCTTAACGGGCATCTGGTAGAGCGGACCCACGTTGGTGTCCGTCACGATGACGGCCTTGGTGCCGCCGGCAGTGGCGCGCACGAGCGGTCCCGCCTGCTCCAGCAAAAACGTGCCAACATGCACCTGGTAGGGGCGTGCGGTGTCGATATCGATGGTAATCGCCATAAGCTATGGTCCTTTCGACCTGGCGTGATAGGTGGTCTAGTGGGAGGCCTCGTCGTCGAGTGCGCGCTTAATGCGGTCGCCCTCGGCAAGGAGATTCTCCAGATAGCGCTGGTCGCGGTCCTTGAGCGCACGGCTGTAGGCGCCAAGCGACTCGATTAGATGGTCGATCTCGAAGGCGAGCGCGTCGGCGTCGTCGATCATGAGCTCGGACCACATTTGCGGGTTGAGGTGCGCCACGCGGGTGAGATCGCGGTAGCTACCGGCCGAAAAGCCGTGGTGGACCTGGGCGGTCGGGCTCTTTACGTAGGCGTTGGACACCACGTGCGCAAGCTGGCTCGTGAAGGCGATGACGCGGTCGTGCTCGGCGGCGCTGGTCACGCTGAACTTGCCAAAGCCCAAGGGGCGCACCATCTCGCGCACCTGGCCCAAAAGCTCCAGTTTGAGTGCATCGTCCACCGCGGGCGGCACGAGCACGAGCGGCGCGCCCTGGAACAGGTCGGCGCGGGAGTGCGCATAGCCCGAGTACTGCGTGCCCGCCATGGGGTGCGCGCCCACAAAGTAAAAGCCGTGCTCGCGGGCAAGCTCAAAGGCGCGCTCGCACAGGATGCCCTTGACGCCCACCGTGTCGATCACCACGGGGCCCATAATGGCCTCGGTGTCGGTGGCGTCGGCGAGTGCCTGGGCGTGGGCCTCGAGCCACTCGATGCAGGCCTCGGGGTAGCAGGCCAGGACGATGATGTCGCATTCGCCGAGTGTCTTGTCGTTGAGCTCTCCGGCGACAGTTCCCATGCTGGCGGCCGTCATGACATCGTCATCGGGGTCCCAGGCCAGCACGCGGACGCCCGCCTGCGCATAGCCGCGGGCGAAGCTGCCGCCGATGAGGCCAAGGCCGACGATGCCGGCGCACTTGGGGCCGCCCTGGTTAACGCGTGCGTTTCTCACCGTACCCATGGGCTACTCCTGAACGGTCTCTTGGCAGACGACCTCGCGGATGGCGCGGATGCGGCGCATGGTATCGTCGAACTGGTCGGGGGTGAGGGCCTGAGCACCGTCGGACCAAGCGTGGCTCGGGTCGTCGTGGACCTCGATCTCCAGACCGTTGGCGCCGCATGCAGTCGCGGCGAGCGCCATGGGCTCAACATAGCGGGTGTATCCGGTGGCGTGGCTGGGGTCGGCGACGACGGGCAGGTGCGAGAGGTGGTGCAGCACCGGCACGGCGTTGAGGTCGAAGGTGTTGCGGGTGCGGGTCTCGAAGGTGCGGATGCCGCGCTCGCACAGGATGACGTTGTCGTTGCCCTCGCTCATGATGTACTCGGCTGCCATAAGCAGCTCGTCGACGGTGCCGGACATGCCGCGCTTGAGCAGGATCGGGGTCTGCGTCTTGCCGACCTCCTTGAGCAGGGGGAAGTTCTGGGCGTTGCGAGCGCCGATCTGCATAACGTCGATCTTCTTGTCCAGGAAGACCTGCACGTCGCGCGGGTCCATGATCTCGGTGACGATCGGCATGTCGAGCTCGGCAGACGCCTCGCACAGCAGGTCGAGGCCGGCGGGGCCCATGCCCTGGTAGGCGTAGGGGGAGGTGCGGGGCTTGTAGGCACCGCCGCGCAGCATCGTGGCGCCGGCGGCCTTCACGCGGCGGGCGATGCGGATGAGGTTCTCGCCCTCGACGGAGCAGGGACCGGCGATGACCTGGAACTGGTCGCCGCCGATCTTGACGCCGTGGCCGCAGTCGATGACGGAGTCCTCGGGGTGGAACTTGCGGTTGGCGCGCTTAAAAGGCTCGGAGACGCGCTGCACACGCTCGACGACATCCATGGACTCGAGCAGGAACGGGTCGATCTTGGTCGTATCGCCCACCAGGCCGATGATCGTCTCGTTCTCGCCGCGCGAGACATCGGTCTTCAGGCCCTTTTTCTCAATCCAGCTGACGATATGGCCGACGGCCTCGTCGCTGGCGCTCTGCTTTAAAATAGCAATCATGGTGTGCCTCTCACCTCGATGGATAACCCTTGCAAAAACGGCCCGCATCGCGAGCCGTGTATATATGGTGCATGAGAGTTTATACTATCTGACTCGCTTTTGCCTTCTAAAGTGGGCCGTTGCGCCGCGTCTTCCTCGGAATTGCAAAGCTTTTTCTTTTATTTTGATAGCCCGTGGCGCACTTGGGTATAATGCCAACCGTTGGCCCTATTAGCTCAGGGGATTAGAGCGTCTGCCTCCGGAGCAGAAGGCCGTTGGTTCGAATCCAACATGGGGCACCATCGAACGTAAGACCGTCCGAACCTCGCATGGTCCGGGCGGTTTTTCTTATAACCGACGTGACGTGATGGGACGTGGTATGGCAGCAACGGATATCGAGCGCGGGCTTTCGACCGCCGAGGTCGAGGAGCGCATCGCCGCCGGTAAGATCAACCGCAACATGGAGCTCAAGACCAAGTCGGTCAAAGAGCTCATCATCGAGAACCTCTGCACGTTGTTTAATTTGATCAACGTGATCTTGGCGTTCCTGGTCATTCTGACCGGTTCGTTTAAGAATCTGACGTTCCTGTTCGTGGTGTTCCTCAATACCGCTATTGGCGTCATTCAATCCATGCGTTCCAAGAAGATGGTCGATAAGCTCACGCTGCTGACCTCCAAGAAGGCCATCGCGGTGCGCGACGGCGCCGAGGTGGAGCTCGACCTGGACCAGATCGTGCTCGACGACATCATCCGCCTGGGGCGCGGCGACCAGATTCCCGCTGACGCCGTGGTGGTTTCGGGCGAGGCACTCGTGAACGAGAGCCTGCTGACGGGCGAGAGCGACCTTATTAAGAAACAGCCCGGTTCCGAGCTCATGAGCGGCAGCTTTATCGACTCGGGCCTGCTGCGCGCCCGCGTGATCCATGTCGGCGCCGACAACTACGTGGCCAAAATTAATAACGAGGCCAAATACGTCAAAAAGGTCAATTCCGAGATCATGAACGCGTTTAACGCCATCGTGCGCTTTGCGAGCATCATCATGATCCCGCTCGGTTTGGCGCTGTTTGCCTCGAGTGTGAGCGGGCTGTGGGATGCCGCGGGAACCCCGGGCGATAGCGCGCTTTCGTGGTGCTTCTCCGAGCTGTTGGCTGGTCATGTGCCTTCGTCGGCGCTGCTGTCCACGGTGGGCGCCCTGCTGGGCATTATCCCGCAAGGCCTGGTGCTGCTGACCTCGTCGGTGCTCGCCATCGCTACGGTGCGCCTGGCCCGCCGCAAGGTGCTGGCACAGCAGCTCTACTGCATCGAGACGCTCGCGCGCGTCGACGTGCTGTGCCTGGATAAGACGGGCACCATCACGTCGGGCCGCATGGAGGTCGAGGGCACGTATCCGCTGCCGGTTGAGGGCGTGAGCCTAGGCGCCGGCTCGGACGAGGCGGCTGTTCCCGTCGATACCACGGTGCTCGATTTCGCGCTGGCTAACGTGGCACGTGCGACCTCTGCCGATGCCAACGAGACCTGTCAGGCGCTTCTCAACTATTACGCCGATCGTCCGGTCGAGGTGTCTGAACCGCTGTCGGTCATTCCGTTCTCGTCCTCCAAAAAGTGGAGCGGTGCCTCGTTTGCGCAGGGCTCCTATGTGATGGGCGCAGCGCAGTTTGTGCTCTCTGATCGTGCGTTTGCGCAGGTCGAGAACCGTGTGGCCGAGCTTGCCGACACCTGCCGCGTGCTTGTGGTGGCTCGCGTGGACGGCTTTACGCCCGATGGCGATATGGTGGGCGAGGCTGAGCCCGTGGGCTTTGTGACCATCCGCGACGAGATTCGTACCTCGGCGGCCGAGACCATCGGCTACTTTAACGAGCAGGGCGTGACCCTCAACGTGATCAGTGGCGACGACCCGCGTACGGTGTCGTCGATCGCGCGTGTGGTGGGCGTGCCGGGGGCGGACGCTTATGTGGACGCCACGACGCTCGATACGCCGGCCAAGCTCGATGCCGCGGTGGACCGCTACCATGTCTTTGGTCGTGTGACCCCGCAGCAGAAGCGCGAGCTCGTGCAGGCGCTCAAGCGCCGTGAGCACACCGTGGCCATGACGGGCGACGGCGTCAACGACGTGCTGGCGCTCAAGGAGGCCGACTGCTCCGTGGCCATGGCGGCCGGCTCCGATGCCGCGCGCAACGTGGCCGAGATCGTGCTCGTCGACAACGACTTTGCCTCGATGCCCGCCGTGGTGGCCGAGGGCCGTCGCTCCATCAACAACCTTCAGCGTTCGGCCTCGCTGTTCCTGACCAAGACGCTGTTCTCGATGAGCCTGGCGGCGCTGTGCATCGCACTGCCGCCGTATCCCTTCGAGCCCATCCAGATGACGCTCATTAACTTCTTCTGCATCGGCGCGCCGGGCTTTGTGTTGGGACTGGAGCCCAACAATGCTCGCGTGAAGGGTGCGTTTTTGACGAACGTACTCAAGCGGGCGCTGCCGGCGTCGATTGCGGTCATTTTGGCTGCGGCGCTCGATATCTTTGTGGCGCGCGTGTTTGGCTTTAGCCAGCTCACGCTGTCTACGATGTGCCTGCTTACGTCGTGCGCGGCGAGCGTCAGCCTGATCTGGCGCATTTCGCAGCCTCTCACGCCCTTACGTGTGGTGCTCTTTGTGTTTGTAGTCGCCGGCATCCTGGTGGGCGTTATCGGATTCCCGGAGCTGCTGTCCATTGCCAACCTGTCGATGGGCCAGATGGTTATCTTGGCTGTTATCGTGGTCTTTACCTGCTCGGTGTTCTTTAAGCTCGCCACGATGATGGATTCGCTCAAGCCGCGTCGTCGTCATACCGCAACTGGTTTTGGCCGTGGTGTGCGCGTCCACCTGGGTCGCGGTGGCGGCAAGGTGAGCTCGACGGGTTCGACGGCCGAGCGTTTTGCCAAGCGCGTCGCCGCCGACATGGCGCAGCGCCGCGAAGATCGCACCGCTCGCGAGGCCGAGGCCCGCGTACTCGAGGGCGTGGCCCAGGCCCAGCCCAAGAAAAAGAAGAATACCGGAGCCAGGCGCTCTCGCGTGACCAAGTCCGCCCAAGGCATCAAAGTCTCGATGCCAAGTAAAAAGAAGAAGTAGCTACGCGCCCTGGCGATGTTGAATTGGTGCCTTGTTCCTGTGGGGCCGTGGCGATGTTATGCTCTAACCTCGATTGTTTGAATTGCTTCGAAAAGAGGATGCCGTGATCTGCCCGCATTGCCTTAAGACTATCGAGGACGGCGCCTCGTTCTGCCCCTACTGCAACGCCTATGTGGGTCCGGGCGATGGTCCCGAGCACACCGAGTTCGTGTTCTGTGAGGGCTGCGGTGCCCGTCTTTCTCCGCATGATCGCACGTGCCCAAAATGCGGACGCCCTGCTCCGGGTATCCTCTCCGAGGACGCGGCCGCATCCGACCTGGCAGCGGGCCGCACGGCGGGCTTTCCGCGCCTAACGCAAGAGCAGATCGATACCGAGGTGCCTCATGCGCCCGCCTCGGCTGCCGCGGTTCTTTCGGACGCCGCCGATCCTAACGAGACCTGCGTGCTGCCGGCTTTCGATAAGGATTTCGGTATCCCCAAGGTCGATATTCCCACGCCCGTTTCCCTGCATGACGATGCTCAAAAAACCAAGCGCAAGGTGCATCCCGACGAGGACGCCTATCACAAGCACAAGCGTCATATCCCCAAGCCGCTCATCGTCATCGCGGTCCTTGCCGTCGTTTGCGGCGGTGCCTATTGGTTCGTGACGGCCGATCCCATGGGTGTCATGCCTGCCTTCTACGACCAGTTTGGCCAGGCTGCGCAGACGACCTTCCCCACGCGCCAAAAGGGCGAGGCGACTGAGGACGATACCAAGCAGGACGATTCTGCCGAGGTGGTCCAGGAAGAAACCGTGCTCACCGATGATCAGCTCTATACCAGACTCGACGGTCTGTATCAGACCATCGTGTCCTACGGTGATGAGGACCAGATCGGCGAGGTCATCGATTCCTTTAACAACGGCTATCTCCGAACGCCGCTGTCCACCCGCCAGGAGCTGTCGCAGAGTGCCTACGCCCTGCGCGACCAGATCAAAAAGACGCAAGATGAGCTTAACAACCTTAAGTATCAGGACGATACGGTCTATGCGGACGACATCGCCCACTTAAAGCAGCTTGCCGAGTGGATGTACGAGCGTGTCGACGTGATCTGCCAGAGCTGGGATATCTCGCTGGCCATTCCTGATGGTGAGTCGATGAGTTCCCACCAAAGCGAGATCCTGGCGCCCATCGCGCAGGGCGGCAACAGCGCGCTGAACCAGTACGACGCCAATGTGGGCTCCTGGAAGCCGCAGCAGCGTTCCTAAAATTAGTTCGCCATAGTCGGCATAACCTACGTGCGCAATTGATGTAAGCGCATGCTTATTGCTACAATTCGTACAAATATGCTTTAAACGCACGAGGAAGGAACCACATGTTTGGTTTTAAGAAAGAGCTCTACACGCCCGAGTATCAGCTTGCCGGCGACGAGTGCGCCGTTATCGAGACGTCGAAGGGTACCATCAAGGTCAAGTTTGACGGTGAGGGCGCTCCCATTCATGTCGCGAACTTCTGCGAGCTTTCCACGATGGGTTTCTATGATGGCCTTAAGTTCCATCGCTATGTGCCCGGCTTTGTCATTCAGGGCGGCGACCCCAATACCCGCGATATGTCCGGCGCCGACGTCGCTGCCGGTCTTGAGGGCCCTGACGGCATGCCCGGTACCGGTGGTCCCGGCTACTGCATCAAGGGCGAGTTTGCCACCAATCCGCGCAACAGCCATGTCGATGGTGCCCTTGCCATGGCACGCTCCATGGACCCCGATTCCGCGGGTTCGCAGTTCTACTTCTGCCTGGGTGCCCAGCATAACCTCGATTCCGGTTACACCGTCTTTGGTACCACGGTCGAGGGTCTCGATGTGATTTCGCAGCTGCGTGCCGGCGACGAGATCGTCCATGTCGAGATCGTTCACGAGTAAAGGGGACTTCCTTGAATAGCCAGCTGATCCAACAGGGCCGCGCCGCTTACCGCGCGGGTGATTTTTCCGCTGCAGCCCAGATGCTTGGGGCGGCAAAAACTCCCGATGAGATTATGGGCGAGGCCGATCACCTTCGTGGCAACGCCTTGATGCACCTGGGCATGTATGCCGAGGCCGCCGAGGCCTACGCCGCTGCCCTCAATGACGGCACCTACGGCAAGCGCGGCGCGCTGCTCACCAACCGCGGCAAGGCACTCGCCGCCGTGGGCGACTACACGACGGCCGCCCAGGCGTTCTCTGCTGCTACGCAGGATGCTTCCTATGCCACGCCGTTCAAGGCCTATCTGGGCCTGGGTAACGCGCTGTTCCAGTCGGGCGACTATGCCAACGCGGGTACTGCCTTCCGTCAGGCTGCCATCGACGGCGCCAATCCGGCTCCTGCCGCCGCACTGGGCGAGCTTGGTCGTTGCTTCATTAAGCTCGGCCGTCCGGCGGATGCCGTGGAGACCTACCGCACGGCTATCGACTTTGCCGGCCCCCGCGACGACACGCGTGCGCTCAACGCCGGCATGGGTCAGGCGCTTTCTGCCGCCGGCCGTCCCTCCGACGCACTCGACGCCTTTAACGCCGCTACTGCAGATGGCATCTACCAGCTCACCTCCGAGCAGGCCGATGAGCTTGCCCGCGTGCACGATTCGCTTGCCGCGCTGTCTGCCCAGACGGCTATGGCCACGGCTCCGACGCCCGCGATGGACGCTCCTGCCGTCGATCCGCTCGATCCTACGGGCGCGACCGGTCAGTTTATGCCCGATCCCTCGGACACCGGCTTCTTTACGCTGTCCGAGTCCGAGATGGTCCAGCAGGACCGTCAGGATCGTAAGCAGGCCAAGGTCCGTCGTCGCCATCGCCACACGGGTCTCAAAGTCTTCATCGTGCTGCTTCTGCTCATTTTGATCGCCGCGGGCGGTCTGGGCTTTGCCTACACGCGCGGCTTTGGCTTCCCGTCTCAGGAGTCTGTCGTTTCCGATCTGTTCCAGGCTGCCGGGGACGGTGACACCGCAAAGGCCGAGTCTTGCCTGGCCTCGAGTCTGTCCGAGGACGCCAAGTCGATGATCATCTCTTCGATTCCGCAGGGCGCCACCGTGTCCGTCGAGGGCATGGATCAGTCCATGACCGAGACGACCGCTAAGGTGAAGGCATCGCTGTCCAAGGGCGGCGAGCAGGAGTACACCGTCAAATTCGTGCGCTCCGACAACCATATCGGCTGGGCCGTTTCCTCGCTCGATATGGATTTCTCGGCTGCTGACAACCAGTAGTGACCTTATGGGATTTAGCTTTGCCCGGCGCTTCACCGCAAGTGAGGTGCCGGGCTTGCGCTAGTATGATGAGCTAGTAGTTTTCCAGCAATCATCCAACACATCAGGAGTTGCGTTGTTTTCTTTGATGGATATGTTCTTCGGTAGCTATGCGGGCGATCTTGCCATCGACCTCGGCACCGCAAATACGCTTGTCTCCGTGCGCGGCAAGGGCATCGTCATTCGTGAGCCCTCCGTCGTCGCCATCGACAAGAACGACGAGCGCATCCTGGCGGTCGGTATCGAGGCAAAGCGCATGCTTGGCCGTACGCCCGGCAACATCGTGGCCGTTCGTCCCCTGAAGGACGGCGTCATCGCCGACTTCGATGTTACCGAAGCCATGCTTCGCTACTTTATCGACAAGGCTTCCGAGAAGCGCTATCCGTGGACCCCGCGTCCGCGCGTTGTCGTCTGCGTTCCCTCCGGCGTCACGTCGGTCGAGAAGCGTGCCGTCTTTGAGGCCACGATCCAGGCCGGCGCTCGCCAGGCCTATCTGATCGAAGAGCCTATGGCCGCCGCTATCGGCGCCGATCTGCCCGTCGAGGAACCCACCGGCTCCATGGTCATCGACATCGGTGGCGGTACCACCGAGGTTGCCGTTATCGCTATGGGTGGCATCGTCGTCTCGCAGTCCATCCGTATTGCCGGCGACGAGTTCGATCAGGCCATCCTCACGCACGTTCGTGATGCCTACAACTTGGCCATCGGCGAGCGTACGGCAGAGGACATCAAGATCAAGGTCGGCTCCGCCGTGCCGCTCAAGGACGAGCTCGACGTCGAGGTCAACGGCCGCGACGTGATCACCGGTCTGCCCAAGACCGTGCGCATCGAGAGCGAGGAGATTCGTCGCGCGCTCAACAAGCCGCTCGACGAGATGGCCAAGGCCGTCAAGGACGCACTCGACGCTACGCCTCCCGATCTTGCCTCGGACCTTATGTACTACGGTATTTTGCTGACTGGTGGCGGCGCGCTGCTGCGCGGCCTCGACGTGCGCCTGCGCGATGAGACCGGTGTTTCGGTCAACGTCAGCCCCACGGCGCTCGATAACGTCGTTAACGGCTGTGCCCGCGTGCTCGAGGCCAATGCGTTTGATGGCGGCTTCGTCCAGACCAATGCTTAATTTCCAAAAGGTGGATTCCATTTGGCACGATCTTCGGGTTTCTCCACAAATCTGAATACCAAGCGACAATCAACGGGTATGCGCCCGTTGATTGCTTTCAGCCTGATTTCGGTGTTGCTGCTCACGTTTTACATCCGCGAGGGCGAGGCAGGACCGATTCATGCCGTGCGTTCGGGCGTGACGACGATTACCTCGCCGGTGCGCTTTGTGGGCTCGGCTGTGGCGGCCCCCTTCAATGCGATCGGCAACGTGTTCTCTAACCTTACGGCGTCGCAGGACACGCTTGACGAGCTTAAGAAGCAAAACGAGGAGCTGACCTCTAAGGTTGCTGAGCTCTCCGAGGCTCAAAAGACCGCCGAGCGTCTGGAGGGGCTGGTCGGCCTGCAGTCGACCTACAACCTCAAATCGACCGCTGCTCGTATCGTTGGTGCCTCGGGCGATGCCTGGACCTCGACCGTAACCATCGACAAGGGCTCTGCCGACGGCCTTACCATCAACATGCCCGTGACGAGTTCTGCCGGTGTTATCGGTCAGATTATCGAGGTATCGGCCAAGACCTCTACCGTGCGCCTTATTGGCGACGAGAACTCGGGTGTGTCCGCCATGGTACAGGACACGCGCGCCCAGGGCATGCTGCAGGGTCAGGCTGACGGCACGCTGCGTCTTGAGTACGTGAGCGTCGACTCCGATGTTAAGGTTGGCGACATCATCGTGACCTCGGGCATTGGCGGTGTATTCCCCAAGGGTCTACCGCTCGGCACCGTCTCGTCGGTTGAGAAGTCGGCAAACGACGTGTACTACACCATTGTGGTGCGCGCTCAGACCACGGCCGAGAACAACGAGGAAGTGCTGGTCATCACCTCGCTGACCGACGAACAGTCGGCTTCGGATGAGGACGTGAGCACCGCTAATAGCACGCCGCAGGGAACGTCGCGCGACGCTGCGACCAAGACGAAGGACGAGAGTTCGGATGACAGTTCCGACGCGTCCGAGACGACCGATTCCGGCTCGAGCGAATAGGGGGCATGTCCATGGATCTACACGAGCAGGGGATGAGCTCCCGTACGTTTGTAATCGCCGCCATCGTGTGCGTGCTGCTGCAGGCAGGCCTGGCACCGCAGATCTCCATTGCGGGCGGTCGCGTCAACTTCATGATTATCCTGGTGTGCCTAAGCGTGTTCTCGGGCGACCCGACCCGTGCCGTCGTGTGCGGTTTTTGCAGCGGCTTGTTCTATGACCTGTCCGCTGCCGTGCCGGTGGGCGTTATGTCGCTCCTGCTGACCGTGGGTTCTTTTGCCCTGGTGCACAGCGCCGTCGGTCAGACGGGCGGTACCCCGAGTGCGCGCGGCGTCACTGTGGGCGCTTTCGCGCTCGTCATTAATGTGATCTACAGCATCATCTTGCTGTTTATGGGTTTGGAGACGAGCTTTGTCGTGGCGATCTTCGGCCATGCGCTGCCGTCTTCAATCCTGACGGGTCTGGTTGCCATTCCGTTTTTGATGTCCGGCGTCGTGCCGCAGTCCGGCTATGGATTCTCCGCACGTGGCGGACGCCAGGCGGGTATGCGCTTTAAGCCCAAGACCCGTAAGCTTAAATAGGGGAGGCCCGTAGATGTCTTCCCAGATGACGGTTATTATCGCCGGTATCGTGCTGGTTGTGGCCATCGTGGTCGCGCTGGTCATCATGCGTCGTGGCGATTCCCGTTTTACCTACGATACGCAGCATGGAACGGCCCCGCGCGCCACCGAGGGCGAGGGCAATACTGCGGCGACCGCCTTTAAGGGCCGTTTTTCCATCCTCACCACGGGTGTGGGCGCGATGTTTGCGGCGCTTGCCGTCAAGCTGTGGGGCATGCAGATGGTCTCGTCGGACTATTACGAGAAGCAGGCTAATAGCAATCAGACTCGCACCGTTACCACACCCGCTGTGCGCGGCCGCATCCTCGACCGCAATGGCGTGGCGCTTGTCCAGAACCGTCCCTCACTTGCTGTCGTGGCCTACCGCGATCTTGCCGAGGATGAGGTTCTGGTTCGCCATCTTGCCAACGTGCTTGGAATGCCTTACGTGGCGGTCCTTCGCAATATTCAGGACAATACAGAGGGCGCCCAGAGCCTGCATACCATCGCGACGGACGTCCGTCGCTCCACGGTTGCCTATATTCAGGAACATGCCGGCGAGTTCCCGGGCGTCAAGATTGCCGAGCGTACCGAGCGCCAGTATCCATATGGCGAGACGGCATGCCATATCTTGGGCTATACCGGCACCATTACCTCCGAGCAGCTCGAGGCCCAGAATAAGAAAACTTCTGGCGACGATGATGCTTCTGCTGGCAAGATTACGTACCAGTCGGGCGATATCGTGGGGCAGGCGGGCGTTGAGAGCTACTACGAAAACCTGCTGCAGGGTATTCGTGGCGAGCAGACCGTCAAGGTCGATGCCTCGGGCAACGTGACCGGTCAGGCCGGCGCCGTGCCCGCGAAGGCCGGCTCTGACATTAAGCTCACGCTCGACCTTAAGATCCAGCAGGCCTGCGAGACGGCGCTGGCGAGCGCTATCGAGCTTGCCAAGACCACTGGCTACAGCAATGCCGGCAACGGCGCTGTAGTGTGTCTCGATCCCAACAATGGCGAGATCCTGGGCATGGCGAGCCAGCCCAAGTTCGATCCGTCCGTCTTTATCGGCGGCGTCTCAAATGACGTGTGGACCGAGCTCAATGATGACAAGGGTTCGCACCCGCTGCTCAACCGCGCCATTAGCGGACAGTACATGTCGGCCTCGACCATCAAGCCGCTCTCGGCACTGGCCGGTCTTGAGTTTGGAACCTACACGTCGGGGCAGACGACCAACTGCACGGGTTATTGGACGGGTCTGGGCAAGTCGTGGGGCAAGTACTGCTGGCTGCATTCCGGCCACGGCACCATGACGCTGCAGTCGGGTATCGCCAACTCATGCGACCCCGTCTTCTACGACATGGGCAAGGCGTTCTTTTATGACGAGCAACATCCCGAGGGCCTGCAGGAGGTCTTTCGTCGCTGGGGTCTAGGCAAGACCTGCGGTATCGATCTGCCGAGTGAGGGCGCGGGCCGTATTCCCGATGCCGAGTGGAAAGAGTCGTACTTCACCGACGCCTCTGCCGAGGACCGCAAGTGGAATGCCGGCGATATGACCAACATCGCCATCGGCCAGGGCGACATCCTGGTGACGCCCCTGCAGATGGCGTGTGCCTATATGGGTCTTGCCAACGGCGGCAAACAGTACGTGCCTCACGTGTTTTTGTCTGCCGTGTCGCGCGATGGCGACGGCGATGCCTATAAGTACAACGGCAAGGGCAAGAAGAAGCGCCTGGAGGCCAAGATCAACAGCGATTCGGATTTGGCTCTTGTTCGCAACGGCATGCACGACGTGATTTACACGGCATCGACGTCCCTGGCGGCTCACTTTGGCACCCTGACGCCGCAGGTATACGGCAAGTCGGGCACGGGCGAGAAAAGCGGTGAGGACGAATACGCGTGGTTCTGCGCCTATGCACCGGCCGATGACCCCAAGTATGTCATCGCTACTGTCCTGGAGCAGGGCGGCGGCGGCTCAGATACCGCGATGCATGTCGTGCGCGACGTGCTCGGTGTGATTTATGACGAGCCCGATACCTCTTCGGCCTCGGGCGATTCTTCGGTTCGATAGGAGGTTGCGATGGATTTTTCTCCGGCGGATCTGTTCCGTTCAACCAAGACCGGCTCTCGCAGCAGCCTGGACCGCGTCAACAAGCAACTTTCGGCCTCGCGCGGCACGTTTCGCCAAAAGGTGCATATCGGTGTGCTCGTGGCTACAGTGGCGCTCGTCGCCTACGGTGCCATCATTATCTGGTCGGCTTCGCAGTTTAAGGCCGATGCCTCGTTCTCACGCCATCTGCTGGGAATTGGCATCGGAGCGGTGCTGGCGGTGCTGGTCTGGCGTACCGATCTGCGCGGTATTTCCAATTTCTCGACGGCGTTGCTCGTCATCGACTTGATCGTGATCCTCTCGCCCAAGATTCCGGGTCTGTCCTATACGGGCGGTCTGGGCATGACGGGCTGGATCAAGATTCCCGGTATCGGCTTGACATTCCAGCCGGTTGAGCTTGCCAAGCTCATCACCATCTTCTTTATTGCTACGCTTGGCTCGCAGTATAACGGTCGCATCGATACCGTTCGCGACTACGTCAAGCTCTGCGGCATGCTGTCCATTCCGTTTTTGGCCGTCGTTGCCATGGGCGACCTGGGCTCGGGCCTGGTCGTGCTGGTTTCGGGCGCCATCGTCATTTGTATGAGCGGTGCACGCCGCGAATGGGTGCTGTCGACCCTGGCCCTTCTCGTGGGCTTGGTGGCCCTCGTTCTGGCGCTCGATTCGGTCTTTGATTCGTTGCTCGGCCACGATGTGCTCATCAAGCAGTATCAGATGAACCGTCTGACGGTCTTTATCGACCCCGATAATGCCGATTCGGACGATGCCTACAACCTGCAGCAGTCGCTTATCGCCGTTGGCTCGGGTGGCTTCTTTGGTAAGGGTTTGGGCCATGCGACGCAGTCGGCTGGCGGCTTTCTGCCTGAGTTCCACACCGACTTCGTCTTCGCCTTCCTGTCCGAGACCTTTGGTTTTTGCGGTTCCTTTTTTCTCTTGTGCCTCTACGTGCTGCTGATCTTTTCGACGATTCGCGTCGCCTTTAAGTGTGAGTCGCTGTTCCTGCGTCTGTCGTGCGTAGGTATCGTCGGCATGTGGGCATTCCAGACCTTCGAGAACATCGGCATGTGCATCGGCATGATGCCGATTACCGGTATTCCGCTACCGTTTATTAGCTTTGGTTCGTCTTCGATGATGATCCAGCTGCTGACGGTGGGTATCGTACAATCCATATGGCGGCATCGTTCGGGCGCCGCGTAACCGCTGGAGGGGTTTGCTATGAAAATTCCCGTAGATAAGCTGACCCGCGCTTTTAAGATGGGCGCGTCCGTTAAGAAGGATTCCGATACGCCGGTGCGCGTCTCGGTCTATCTGGATTCGTCCGCCTCGCGCTTTCTGGCCGAGACGGTGCGTGACGCCTTTGTGCCGCAGACGACCTCGGGCATTGTGCGCGTCGAGCGTCTGGGGGAGGAGCGAATTGCTCCAAAGACCGATACCGATGTGGTGCTGGTGCTCTCGTGTGGTTCCGACCGCTTGGAGAGTGCCGTGCAGGAGCTCGTGATCGCCGGTGCGCCCGTGTGCGTGCTTGCCGAGTCTGCTGTGGAGGTGCCGTTTATCGAGGAGTCCACGCCCATGCTCGGCGTGGTAGCGGCAACCGATAAGACGTATCTGCTCGAGACGCTTGCCCGCTGGATTCTCGATCGCACCGATAAGGAAACGGCTTTTGCGGCGAACTTTGCCTTCATGCGCATCGCGGCCGCCAATCGTATCATCACCTCGTGCGCGCTCACCAATATGGCGACCGGTGCGCTGGCGTTTTTGCCGGGCGCCGATTATCCCGTTATGGCGCTGGCGCAGGTGGGCATGCTCTTTGAGCTCGCTGCCGTCTTTGGACGCGGCATTAAGCCTGAGCGAGGCTACGAGGTCGCGGGCGTGCTTGCCGGCGGTCTTGTGATCCGCGCGGTCACCCGCGCACTTGTCAAGCAGACGCCGCATATTGGGTTTGCCGTCAAGGCGCTCACTGCTGCCGCGGGCACCTATGGCATGGGCCGTGCGCTCGTTTCGCTCTACGAGCGCGATGTCGACTACAGCCGTGCCAACGAGGTGGTCACTGCCACGTTCTCCCGCGTTCGCGATCTGGTGACCACGGTCGCGGGCGCTACCCGTCCTATGGCGTCCTACCAGGACGCATCCGATCTCGCAGCTTAGGGGTTTTCCGTTGCGCGTTGCATACCAAGACTGTTTTCATTTAATTGAGCCGCTGCTCGCCAAGGTCGAGAAGCCGAGTCGCTATATCGATCACGAGTGGGGCACGCTTTCCAAGGCCGATGCCGACTACCGTTGCTGCCTGATCTACCCGGATGTGTACGAGGTCGGTCTGCCCAACCAGGGCATCGCCATCCTCTACAACATCCTTAACCAGGCCGAGGGCATCTCCTGCGAACGTGGCTATGTGCCGTGGCCCGATATGGGTGATGCCATGCGCGAGGCGGGTATTCCGCTGCTCTCGCTCGAGGGTGCAGCGCCGGTCGCTTCGTTTGATATCGTCGGTCTGCATGTGCCGCACGAGATGGCGGTGACGAACTTCCTCGAGGCTCTCGACCTCGCTGGCATTCCGCTGTTAGCGGCCGACCGAGGCGAAGACGACCCCATCATCATCGCCGGCGGCCCCTCGGTGTACAACCCCGAGCCGTACGCGGCCTTCTTCGATGCCATCCTCATCGGTGAGGGTGAGGAATCGCTGCTCGAGACCTGTCAGCTGCATCGCCGCCTGCGTGACGAAGGAGTCCCGCGCGCGCAGATTGTTGAGCAGCTTGCATCCATTGCCGGCAACTACGTGCCGTCGCTCTATGAGGTTCGTCACGACGAGCCCTGCTCGCCGCATGGCTACACCGTGCCGCGTGAGGGCAAGGATGCGCCGACCGTGGTCTACAAGCGCGTCGTCGAGGATTTCGGCGCCACGAATCCGCTGTCGCAGTCGTGCGTGCCCTATGCGCAGCTGGTCCACGACCGCCTGTCTATCGAGATCCTGCGCGGCTGCGCCCGCGGCTGTCGTTTTTGCCAGGCCGGCATGACGTATCGCCCGGTGCGCGAGCGCTCTGCCGACCAGATCGTCTCGTCGGTGATTCAGGGTCTGGAAAAGACCGGCTATGACGAGGTGTCGCTGACCTCGCTCTCCACGACCGACCACTCCTGCATTCGCGACGTGCTCGGCAGGCTCAACCATCGCCTGGAGGATACGGGTATTCGCGTGTCTATTCCGTCGCAGCGCCTGGATTCGTTTGGCGTGGATATGGCCGAGTCGGTCGCCGGCGAAAAGAAAGGTGGCCTGACGTTCGCGCCCGAGGCCGGCAGCCAGCGCATGCGCGACATCATTAACAAGAACGTGACCGAGGAGGACCTGGACCGTGCGGCCAAGGCGGCCTTCGAGGCCGGCTGGAACCGCATGAAGCTCTACTTTATGATGGGCCTTCCCGGCGAGCGCGACGAGGACATCGTGGCCATCGCCAATCTGGCCGATCACGTGCTGGAGCTCGGTCGTTCCGTGGTGCCCAAGGCTCGTCGCGGCTCGATCTCGGTGTCCATCTCGGTTTCGGTCTTTATCCCCAAGGCTGCCACGCCGTTCCAGTGGTGCCCGCAGCTCGACTACGACGACGTCAAGCGTCGCCAGAAGCTGCTCGTCACGAGCGTTCGCAACCGTGCCGTCCGCGTTCATTACCACGATGCCGAGACCTCGCTCATCGAGGCCGCGCTGTCCCGCGCCGGTCGTGACATGACGCCCGTCATCATCGATGCTTGGCGCTCGGGCTCTCGCTTTGACGCCTGGGTAGAGCATTTCTCGCTCGATAACTGGAAGGAAGCTGCTGCCAAAAACGGCATCGACCTCAATGAGCTCGTGCACCTGCCCTACGAGTTGGACTGGCGCCTGCCGTGGGAGCACGTGAGCCCCGGCTGCACGCGCGGCTTCCTCGAGCGCGAGTACCGTCGCTCGCTCGAGGGCGTCACGACTCCCGACTGCACCCGCACGTCGTGCACCGGCTGCGGGATCTGCCCCACGCTCCACGCCAAGAATGTATTGATGGGTGATCGCGCATGAGTGAGCGCCTGACCGACAACCCCTCGCTCTTTAGGCTTCGTGTTCGCTATGGCAAGCGCGATCGCCTTAAGTACCTGGGCCATCTCGAAGTAATCCATACCATTGAGCGCATCGTGCGCCGTGCGGGGCTTCCCTATGCCGTCACGCAGGGCTTCTCTCCGCACATGCGCGTGGGCTTTTCTTCGGCGCTACCGGTGGGTACGTCGTCGACCTGCGAGTGGTATGACCTATTTATGACCGAGTTCGTGGCGCTCGACGAGGCGTTTGAGCGCCTGGCTGCGGCGTCTCCGGCCGATCTGGCGCCCATCGAGGCGGCGTACATCGACGTGCGCACGCCGGCATTGACGGCGCAGCTCACGCGCCTGTCGTATCGCATCGACTTACACCTGGATCCCGAGGCGCCCGTAAGCGCCGACGAGGTGCGTCGTGCGATCGACACGCTGCGCGCGGATCATGGCATCGACTACGCGCGCGGCAAAAAGAGCAAGCGCTTGGATTTGGATCACACGCTCGTTGGCTATGAGCTCACGGCGGGGGAGCGCCCGGACCATTTGGTGCTCATGCTCGACACCCATGCCGACAATGAGGGCTCCATGCGTCCGGAAATTTTGCTTTCTGCGGCTGATGTTTTGTTGCAGGGCTTGACCCCGGGCGTGGATGCACCTATTGTTTCCACCGGTATGCAAGACCTCGTGACCATCTGCTCCTACGATGTCGAGCGTCAGAATCAAGCATGCGAGGACGACGAGGGCCGACTCGTCAGCCCCATACCTGTGCGAACTTGTGGATTTGCTCCACATACTCGTTGACGGGGGTATTTTCGCCTGCTACTATATTCGGCTGTTGCACTAACTGATGCATGAAGGGCAAGTAAACATGTACGCAATCGTTAACACGGGCGGCAAGCAGTACAAGGTCGCCACCGACGATGTCATCACCGTCGAGAAGATCGAGGGCAATGAGGGCGACAAGGTCACCCTGCCGGTTATCTTCCTCAACGATGGTAAGAAGATCGTCACCGATCCCGACAAGCTGGCCAAGGCCAAGGTTACCGCTCAGATCGTTGAGCAGTTCAAGGGCGAGAAGCAGCTGGTCTTCAAGTTCCACAAGCGTAAGCGCTATCGTCGTCTGAAGGGTCACCGTCAGCAGCTCACCAAGCTGAAGATCGTGAAGGTCCAGGCTACGTCCCGCGCCAAGAAGGCTGTCAAGGCAGAGGCCGAGGCTGTTGCCGAGGCTCCCGTCGCCGAGTAGATTACACTCGTAACGAAAGAGTAGGTATACACAATGGCACACAAAAAAGGACTCGGTTCCTCCCGTAATGGCCGTGACTCCCGCGGTCAGCGCCTTGGCACGAAGCGCTATGCCGGCCAGACGGTAACCACGGGCACGATTCTCGTCCGTCAGCACGGCACGCACATCCACCCGGGTGAGAACGTTGGCCGTGGTAAGGACGACACGCTGTTCGCGCTGGTCGACGGTACCGTTGAGTTCCACAAGGGTATCAAGCACAGGGTCAGCGTACGCCCGCTCGCGAACGCGTAATTCACCCTTCATAGAGCACATATGTGGGAGGCACTTGAGTTTTAGGATTCAAGGGTCTCCCTCTTTTTGTAGGAGGCGATTCTGTTGTCACAGTTCACCGATATCAGCCGCATTAACGTGTGCGGCGGCGACGGCGGAGCCGGATGCATGTCGTTTAGGCGCGAGGCATTTGTCCCCAAGGGCGGCCCCGATGGCGGCGACGGCGGTCGTGGCGGCAATGTCGTCATCCAGGCCGATGCTCAGCTGTCTTCGCTGATCGATTACCGCTTTAAGCATCACTTCCGCGCCGAGCGCGGCACGCACGGGCAGGGTGCCCGTCGTAACGGTAAGAGCGGCGAGGACCTGATTCTCAAGGTTCCTATGGGTACCGTGGTGCGGGAGCTCGACCCCGAGACGCAAACCCCGATGTTCGAGATTGCCGACCTGGTACACGACGGCGAGCGCGTCGTCGTGGCGCCCGGCGGTGCCGGCGGTCTGGGCAACACGCACTTTGTGACGTCGGTGCGTCGCGCGCCCGCGTTCGCTCAGCTGGGCGAGCCGGCCGAGGAGCACTGGATTGAGCTCGAGATGAAGCTTATGGCCGATGCCGCGCTCGTGGGCTTTCCCTCGGTGGGTAAGTCATCGCTCATCGCGCGCATGAGTGCCGCCCGTCCCAAGATCGCTGACTATCCGTTTACAACGCTCGTGCCGAACCTCGGCATGGTGCGTGCTGGCGAGTATTCTTACGTCGTTGCCGACGTCCCCGGTCTTATCGAGGGCGCGAGCGAGGGTAAGGGCCTGGGTCATCAGTTCCTGCGCCACATTGAGCGTACGGCCCTGATCATGCACGTCGTCGACATGACGGGTGGTTTTGAGGATCGCGATCCGGTCGAGGATTACCACATCATTAACCGCGAGCTCGAGCAGTATGGCGCCGAGCTCTCGGAGCGTCCGCAGATCGTCGTTGCCAACAAGTGCGACGCGCCGGGCACGGCCGACAAGATTGCCGACCTCAAGCGCGCAGCGCTCGACGATGGACATATGTTCTTTGCCGTGTCTGCTGTGACGGGTGCCGGCCTCAACACGCTGATGCTTGCCGTGGGCGAGCAGGTGGCTAAGCTTCGCGCCGAGTTGGCTGTCTCCGATGAGCCGGTCGTTCTGCGCGACGAGGAGTGGGAGCGCCGTCGCTTGCAGCGTGAGAAGCGTTTCCGCATTGTCCAGGAAGAGCCCGGTGCCTTCCGCGTGGTCGGTCGTGCCATCGAGCGCATGGTCATTCAGACCGACTGGGAAAACGAGGAAGCCGTCATTTACCTGCAGCATAAGTTTGCGCGTATGGGTGTTGACGACGCGCTCGAGAAGGCTGGTTGCCGTGCGGGTGACGAGGTCCGCATTTGCCAGCGTGCCTTTGACTTTGAGGGAGCTGAGGACTTCTCGGAGTACGAGGAGCTCGAGGATGCTGGCGAGGACGTTGCCGTCGAGGCAATTGACGTGGCCGATGCTGCGGATGAGGGCGTCGAGGTTGTCGATGCGGCGGATGCCGCGGGCGATGCCGAGACCTCGGAGGGCGAGTAGGCCATGTCGCTGCGCGGTGGAATCGGTCTGCCCGAGCTTCCTCTAGAGGACGGGCAGGAGTTTAGGCTCGGCATTATGGGTGGCACCTTTGATCCCATCCATTACGGGCACCTGGTGACCGCCGAGCAGGCGCGTGAGTCCCTCGACTTGGATGCCGTGCTCTTTATGCCGGCGGGTTCTCCTGCCTTTAAGCTTGACAAGCCGGTTACGCCTGCCGAGGACCGTTATGCCATGACGGTCCTCGCCACCGCCGCGAACCCGGCCTTTTTGGCGAGCCGGTTCGAGATCGACCGCCCGGGCGTAACCTATACGGCCGATACGCTTCATGCCCTTCGCGACTTTTACCCGCCGCAGGTAAAGCTCTACTTTATTACGGGCGCCGACGCGATTATCGATATTGTGACCTGGCATGATGCCGAACGAATCGCTGAGCTTGCTACCTTTATTGCGGCGACGCGACCGGGCTTTGATATCGATATGGCGCGTGCCCGAATCAAAGAGTCGGGGCTGCCGTTCGACGTGCGCTATATTCAGATTCCAGCGCTGGCGATCAGTTCGACGAACATTCGCAAGCGAGTTGCCCGCGGTATGAGCGTGCGCTATCTTACGAGCGAGTCCGTGCTCGGCTACATTCGCAAACGCAGGCTATATGCCGATTTGGGCCAAGAAGATTTTGAGTGATGGGGGTCTACGTTGTCGGTAGAGGATCAGTTTGAGGGCGATGAGCGCGCGCTGCTCAAGCGCATTCAAGAGCTGCTCGATGTTCGCATGAAGGATAAGCGCAAGCGCTATGTGCATTCGCTGGGTGTTGCCGAGACCGCACTTCATCTGGCCGAGGTCTACGGCGTCGACCGCTTTGATGCCGCTGCCGCCGGCTTGATCCACGACTGGGACAAGGTGCTTTCCGATGACGAGCTCGTGGCCCGCGCGCTTCACTATGGCATCAAGGTTGCCGGTTCTCCTTCTGCCGCGACGCCGCTTTTGCATGGCCCTGTTGCCGCCTATGAGCTTCCGCAGCTTTTTCCCGAGCTGTCGCCGGCCGTTTTCCAGGCTGTCGACCGTCACACCGTGGGTGCCTGCGACATGACGCCGCTCGATATGGTGGTCTTTGTGGCCGATGCCATCGAGCCCAACCGCCACGGCGACTATGCGCATGCGCTGCGCAAGATGGTGGGGGAGTCGACGCTCGATGAGTTGTTCTTCTCCTGTTTTGCGCAGGGTCTGGTCTATGTGATCCAGTCCGGGCGCTATCTTTATCCCACGGCTATTACGATTTACAACCATTACGCCCAGCTGCGCTAGCTCGGGCTGTCTAGAAAGAGGTATTCCATGGCCGACGAGACCATGACCGACGAGCAGATTCTTGAAGGCGTGGAGCACAAGAGCTTCGCCGCCACGTCCGACCGCACTGCCGCCTCGCTGTCCGCGAGCGGTGTCGCCGCCGAGGATGTCGCCCGCGCCGCCGCGCAGGCCGCCTACGACAAGAAGGGCGAGGACGTTCAGGTGCTCGACCTGACCGAGCTTTCCGATGTGTGCGACTACTTTGTGCTTGCCACCGGTGCCAACAACCGCCAGGTCGATTCAATTGTCGACGAGATCGAGGAGAAGGTCGCCGAGGCTTGCGGCGAGCACCCGTTCTCCATCGAGGGCCGCGAGCAGAAGACTTGGATGCTCATGGACTACGGTTCGGTTGTCGTCCACGTCTTCACTCCCGAAGCCCGCGACTTCTACCGCCTCGAGAAACTCTGGGGAGACGCCCCCCAGCTCCCCCTCAATCTCCTCTAGTAGCTCATTTGAGACGGGGTTTAGCTACCCTCACGCATATCGCCGGGCAGTTGCGGTTTTCCGCAGCTACCCGGCTTTCTTTTTGCCCAAAGTAGCTAATTTGGGACGGGGCTTTTTTAGCTACTACCTACCGTTCGCCGATAGAAGCGAGTTGCGGTTCATTGCGTGATATTTAGCTTTCCGACTCGGGTAACGTATTTGTTATCTGTAGAGGAGGAGATGCGTATGACTCGGACCGCGCGGGAAATCTCTGTTTACGGCTATTACCATGTCGTCCAAAAGGGCTGTGGTGGTCAGCTGATATTTGAGGATGCCGATGATCGGATATATTTGATTCGGTTGCTTGCCTCGAAATGCCGAAAATACGACGTCAATATCATTGCTTGGTGCCTTATGGGCAACCATATTCACTTGTTGCTAGATGATGAACATGTTCACCTGAGCGATTGCATGCACTCTGTTACGACTGCATATGCGATGTATTTCAACGCGAAAACCGGACGGAAGGGACCAGTTTTTCAGGATCGATTTAAGAGCGTGCCGATTCTTAACGATGATCAGCTGCTCAACTGTGTGAGATATATTCACGATAATCCTGCGAAAGCCAGGATTGGGACTGCTTCACTATATCGTTGGAGCAGTTTTAGCGAATATATGGGATACCCGGGTATTTGTATGACTGAATGTGTGCTAGGTTTGCTCGGAGATTCTCAGAGATTTTTTGCTTTCAGTACCTCGGGAGAACCGAATCGATATTGCTTCCGTGACGGCGCTCATGTGAGCGACATAGATGCACTGGAGTTTGCACAGGCTCTCCTTAAACCGTATGAGCCTCACCACCTTAAAGCTTTGCCTAAAGCCGTGCGCGACAACTACATCCGTACGCTCAAAAACGAGGGCTTTTCGATAAAGCAGATCGTGCGCCTCACGGGCATCGGTCACTGCACGATTCAGAAGGTCAAGCTCGATCAGTAGCTATTTGGGACAGAGTTTTGTTGCGGCGGGCAAACCGGACATCCGGGGTAGTCAATTTGGGACGGGGCTATTTTAGCTACCCTTTGGCTGACGGTGAATGAATTAGGCCGAATGAATCTCAACCGATATATAGGGGTAGCTAAAATAGCCCCGTCCCAAATTGACTACCAATGCCGTGTCGGACGGAAGGCAGCAACCCCCCCGTCCAAAAAAGACTAGTTATTGAAGCGGGATTGGCGGCCGAAGGATAGGGCGGTGTCACCGAATTTGTCTCGGACGGCGTCGATGGCGACGGAGAGGTCGCGTCGGTCGCTGGATTGGGCTCCGCGGTCATCGATCTCGCAGAACAGGTCGGTCTGGATGCCGCCTTGGTGGTCGAAGTCGCTCATGCCGATGCCTGCTAAGCGAACGTGCATTCCTTCCTGCCAGATGTTGTCGAGCAGTTCGAGCGCAACCGCCACGAAGATGTTCTCATCGTCTGTCGGATGAAGCAGTCGGCGCTGTGCCGAGCGACCGCTTCCATACGAATACTTAAGCTTGAGCGTTACCGTGGCACCCGTCAGCCCCTGACGGCGCAGACGGCGTCCCACTGACTCGCCCAGTAGGGCAATAGCCGCCTCAATATCCCCACGCTCAGTCAAATCTTTAGCAAAGGTGCGTTCATTGCTGACCGACTTGACCTCGCGCTCTTCATCGAGACTCGTGACTTCTGAGATTTCGAGTCCCAGCGCACGCTGGCGCATGCGTTCGCCGTTGACGCCAAAAATAGAGGCCAGTGTGGACTCAGGCGCGCGCGAAAGCTCGCCGAGGGTGTAGATGCGCATGCGGCGCAGTCGCTCCTCGGCCGAGCGTCCGATGCCGCTCATGGCAGATACCGGCAGCGCGGCCAAAAAGCGCTGCTCGGTTCCGGGGCGCACGATGGTCAGGCCAAACGGCTTATCCCGCTCGCTTGCGATCTTTGCGACCGTCTTGTTGCAGCCCACGCCAATGGAGCAGGTCACTCCCAGCCCTGCCACGCGGTCGCTTATACGCTGCGCAACCAGCAGCGGGTCTTCGGGCGCAAAGCGACCCGGTGTGATATCGATAAAGGCTTCGTCGATGGATACGCGTTCAACGCGCGGGGTCTCGTCAGCGAGAATCGCCATGACCTGCGCGCTCACCTCGCGGTAGCGATCAAAATGCCCATGCGTCCAAATGGCTTGCGGGCACAAGCGCCGCGCCTCGGCCGAGGCCATGGCAGAGTGCACGCCAAAGCGACGTGCCTCATATGAACACGTGGACACGACGCCACGCGAATCGGCGTCTCCGCCCACGATGAGCGGTTTTCCGCGCCATTCGGGATGGTCGAGCATCTCCACGCTCGCAAAAAACGCATCGAGGTCCATGAGGCCCACCGCCGGACCCGTCCAGGGAGGCGGCGTGACGCCCATGGCATCCTCATAACCGTATGTATGTTCGCGTCTTTCCATGTCATGAGTATACCGCGCAGCTCATGTGGGGTGCGTGTATGTGCTTGCAAATCCCGAATTCTTGTCTAAGATATGGATTTGCCCTCGACTACACCGAAGAAGTTGGTCTCACGGACTTCACCTGCCCGCGTCGATGGCGTATTATGTTCAACTGTTTGTTTGTAGTTGCAGCCTAAAGCTGCTTGGTTGGAGGAGTTTCCTTTGGCAGTCAAGATTCGCCTTGCTCGTCACGGCGCTAAGAAGCGTCCGTACTACCGTGTCGTCGTCGCCGATTCCCGCGCCCCGCGTGACGGTCGTATCATCGAGGAGGTTGGCCGCTACAACCCGATGACCGCCCCCAAGACCATCAACCTCGACCTCGAGAAGATCGCCGACTGGCAGTCCAAGGGCGCTCAGCTCACCGACGCCGTCGCCGCTCTGGTCAAGGCCGCCAACGAGGGCGAGAAGACCGAGACCGTCGTCAAGAAGTCCAAGAAGCAGCTCGCCAAAGAGGCCGAGGCCGCTAAGGCTGCCGCTGAGGCCGCTGAGGGCGCCGAGGAGTAAATCGTGCCTGAGGTTGACGCTGCACAGCTCGAGGGTGAGGCAATGCTCTCAGATCGCATCGCCGATCTCGTCGAATATCTCGTTGTTCAGATCGTCGACGACCCGGATTCCGTGAGCCTTGAGGTCATCGATGGTGACGACGCCTCTACGATTGAGGTTTCGGTCGCCGAGGATGACGTCGCTAAGGTCATCGGCCGTCGTGGCCGTACCATCAAGGCCATTCGCACGCTCGCCCGTGCACTGGCCGCTCGCCTCGACACTGCTGTCGAGGTAGAGGTTCTGGGCTAGGACCTTGAGGTCCCAGTACAAAAACATCGCCCGTGTGGTCAAGCCGCACGGAAGGAAGGGGGAGGTCCTCGCGCAGCCGCTGCGGGGGCTTCCTCCTGTATTAGAGCCGGGTATGCGCGTCGCACTGACGCCGCCGGCGCTCAAGCGCGACCGCTTTTGCACGGTCGTGTCCGTCACCGATACGGGCGATGGCGATCTGGTCTCGTTTGAGGGCATTGACGACTTGACGGCCGCCGAGGGCATCACGGGATGCTACGTGCTGGCAAATCGTGACGATTTTGAGCTCGATTCGCTCGACGCTGCCTATACCGACCTGATGGGTCGCGAGGTGGTCGACGAGCGCTTCGGTTTACTCGGCACGATCGTCGAGATCATGTCGACGCCCGCTAACGATGTTTGGGTTGTCGAGGGCGATCGGTACGGCGAGGTACTGATTCCCGTGATCGAGCAGGTCGTGCTCGATCTTCCCGACACAGGAACAATTTCCGTCCACGTTATGGACGGCCTGATCGATATGGACAAGTAGGGAGGACAACATGCTGATCGAGACCCTTTCGGTCTTTCCCGAGATGTTTGAGCCCGTCATGTCCACATCGATCTTGGGCCGCGCCCGCAAGGCCGGCCTTTTTGATTTTAAGGCGTATAACCTGCGCGACTGGACGCACGACCGCCATCGTACCGTCGATGACGAGCCGTACGGCGGCGGGCAGGGCATGCTCATGAAGGTCGAGCCTATTGCCGAGGCCATCGAGGCCATCAGCTCCGAGGGTCCCAAGCCCACCGTAGTGTTCTTCACCCCCTGTGGCGAGCCGTTTACGCAGCATGTGGCCGAGCGCCTGCTCAAAAGTGAGCGCCTGCTGTTTGTGTGCAGCCGCTACGAGGGCGTCGACGAGCGCGCGTATGCGTATGCCGATGAGCGTCTGTCGATCGGCGACTACGTGCTTACGGGTGGCGAACTTCCCGCTATGGTCGTTGCCGATGCCGTCGTACGCCTGATTCCCGGCGCCCTGGGCGACGAGATGAGCAATGTGGACGAGTCGTTCTCGACCGCCGAGGACGGAGGCCTGCTCGAGTACGCGCAGTACACCCGTCCCGCCGAGTTCAACGGCGAGGGCGTGCCGCCGGTGCTCGTGAGTGGCGATCACGCCAAGGTCGACGCTTGGCGCCGCAAGAACGCCATCGAGCGCACCTGCCGCTGGCGTCCCGACCTGATCGAGACTGCGCGGCTCACGCCCCAGGAGCGTGCATATGCGCAGGAGATCCTTGACGCTTCGTATTCGCAGAGCGAGGAGTGAGTATGGTTCCTACGCAACATTCCGCGTTGAGGGGCGCTTTTGAGTGGATCGCGGTCATCGCGATCGCACTGGTCGCCACCTTCTTGATTCGCTCGTTTGTGGTCGAGCCCTTTGTGGTGCCCACCGGGTCCATGGAGTCCACGATCGAGATTGGCGACCAGATCCTGGCACAAAAGGTGAGCCTCGAGCTCGGTCAGCCCGTCAAGCAGGGCGATATCGTGGTGTTTCACAACCCCGATGGCACCTCCGAGCATGATGTTCTTGTCAAGCGTGTTATTGCCACGGCCGGCCAGACGGTCGACCTGCAGGATGGCAAGGTGGTCGTTGACGGCCAAGCGCTCGACGAGGACTATACGACGGGCATGAGCTGGCCACTTTCGGTCCAAGCGCCCGGTGCTCAGGTAAGCTATCCCTTCACCGTTCCCGACGGGTGCGTGTGGGTGATGGGCGACAACCGCGAAAACTCTGCCGACTCACGCTACTTTGGTCCCGTCGACCGTTCGGACCTGATCGCCGTGGCGCTCGTGCGTTACTGGCCGCTCAACCGTCTGGGCGCTATCGACTAAAAACCGCTATAGTACAGTACCTAACCGTGTAATCGTTTCGACGAGGGGATATTAGAGGCATGAACGCTTCATCGCTTTCCTTCCAAGACATCATCCTGCGCCTCCAGCAGTACTGGGGCGAGCAGGGCTGCGTCATTATGCAGCCCTATGACTCCGAGGTCGGTGCCGGTACCTTCCATACCGCGACCACGCTGCGCTCGCTCGGTCCTGCCGAGTGGCGCACCTGCTATGCGCAGCCTTGCCGCCGTCCCGCCGACGGCCGCTACGGCGAGAACCCCAACCGCATGCAGCACTACTATCAGTTCCAGGTGCTTATCAAGCCCTCGCCGGTCAACGCCCAGGAGCTCTACCTGGGGTCTCTTGCCGCCATTGGCCTGGACCCCAACGACCATGACGTCCGCTTTGTCGAGGACGACTGGGAGAGCCCGACGCTTGGCGCCTGGGGCCTTGGCTGGGAGGTCTGGCTCAATGGCATGGAGGTCACGCAGTTTACTTACTTCCAGCAGGTGGGCGGCATCGAGGTCGACCCCGTGCCCGTCGAGATCACCTACGGCCTGGAGCGTATCGCCATGTACGCCCAGGGCGTTAACTCGGTCTACGACCTGGTGTGGAGCTACCTGCCCGACGGCACGCCCATGACCTATGGCGACGTGTTCCTCGAGAACGAGCGCGAGTTCAGTGCCTATAACTTTGAGGTCGCCAACGTCGAGATGATGCGTCAGAAGTTTGACGACTACGAGGCCGAGTGCCATTCCTGCCTGGAGCGCAAGCTGCCGCTGCCGGCATATGACTGCGTCATGAAGTGCAGCCACGCTTTCAACCTGCTCGATGCTCGCGGCGCCCTGTCCGCGGTCGAGCGTGCCAACTACATCCTGCGCGTCCGCGCCGTCGCCAAGGCGTGCTGCGAGGCCTACATGGCCGAGGTCGCCGGAGTCAACGAGAATGCCGATCAGGAAGGCGAGGTGGCGTAAGCCATGGCAGACGCTAAGGATTTCCTGTTTGAGATCGGTACGGAAGAAATGCCCTCCGCACCGCTGAACAATGCCGTCAAGCAGCTTGGCACCATGATCGCCAAGGGTCTCGACGAGGCCGGTCTGGCCCACGGCGAGGTCCGTGTGATCTCGAGCCCGCGCCGCCTGGCTGCGCTCGTTGCCGACGTCGCCACCGCGACCGACGAGGTTCACGAGGTCAAGCGCGGCCCCGCGGCCAACATCGCCTTCGATGCCGACGGTAACGCCACCAAGGCCGCCCAGGGCTTCGCCCGCAAGTGCGGTGTGGCTGCCGAGGATCTGGTTCGTCGCGAGGACACCGACGGCCGTGAGTACGTCTTTGCCGAGAAGAACATCCCTTCCGCCCCGGCCACCCCGATCCTGACGGCCCTGTGCGAGAAGACTATCGCTGGCCTGCAGTGGCCCAACTACCGCTCTCAGCGCTGGGGTCACGAGCATGCGACCTTTGTTCGTCCGGTCCGCTGGATCTGCTGCCTTCTGGGCGAGGACGTTGTGCCCGTGTCGTTTGCCGACGTGACGAGTGGCAACACCACGCGTGGTCATCGCGTGCTTGGCCCCGGTGACCATGTGGTCGCCAGCCCCGCCGTCTACGAGCAGGTGCTCGAGGACGCCGGCGTGCTTTCTGCCGAGCGCCGTCGCGAGGCCATCCTTGCCGGTATCGCCGAGGTCGAGGCTGCCCGTCCCGGCTGCCATGTCGATACGCCCAAGAAGGTCTTTGAGGAGGTCATCAACCTCTGCGAGTGGCCGACGGTGCTCGTCGGTACCTTCGATGGGGAGTTCCTCAAGGTCCCGCACGAGATCATCTGCGAGTCCATGCTCACCAACCAGCGCTACTTCCCGATCTATGACGGCGAGGGCAAGCTCACGCGTGAGTTCGTGGTCGTCTCCAACAGCAAGCCCGAGAACGCCGAGCGCGTGATCGACGGCAACGAGCGCGTTGTGCGTGCCCGTCTGGACGATGCCAAGTTCTTCTACGAGGAGGACCTGAAGATCTCCCTCGACGAGTTCCGCGAGCGTCTGGCCAAGGTCGCCTTCCAGGAGAAGCTCGGTAGCGTGCTCGCCAAGTCCGAGCGCATCGAGCAGCTCGCGCTCGCTATTGCCCGTGAGGCACACCTGGGTGCTCACCTGGCAGCCGATGCCGCTCGCGCCGCGCACCTGTGCAAGGCCGACTTGGTATCCAACGCCGTCGTCGAGTTCACGAGCCAGCAGGGCGTGATGGGCGGTTACTACGCCACCGCGATGGGGGAGAACGACGAGGTCGCCCACGCCATTCGCGATCATTATCGTCCCCGCTTTGCCGGTGACGAGCTGCCCGAGGGCACCGCTGGCTGCATCGTGGCCTGCGCCGACAAGCTCGATACCATCGCCGGTATCTTTGCCATTGGCGAGCCCCCGACCGGCTCCTCCGATCCCTACGCGCTGCGTCGTGCCGCTATCGGCATCATCAACATCCTGCGCGACCGTCTGCCGATCGACCCCACATCGCTCATCGACTTCGCCCTCGAGCTCTATAGCGAGCAGGGCATTGAGTTCGACGCCGCCGAGGTCGCCCAGCAGGTTCGCGACTTCTTCCATGGCCGCCTGGTGAGCATGGCCCGCGACGAGAAGATCCCGGCCGATACCGTTGCCGCCGTCTCTGCGGTGCACATCATCGCCCCGTCCGTCTTCTTCGCCCGCTGCGCCGCCCTCGACGAGGCTCGCAAGAACGACGCCGAGACCTTTGACAACCTGGCGACGGCCTATGCCCGTGCCGCGCATATCTCCAAGCCCGAGCTGGGCGCGGAGTACGACCGCGCCCTGATGGGCGAGGTCGAGCTCGCGCTTGCCGATGCCTCCGAGGCTGCTCAGACCGCTGTCGACGCCGCCCTTGCTGCCGAGGATTACCCGGCCGCATTTGCGGCCCTTGCCGCCCTGCGCGCCCCCATCGACCGCTTCTTCGATGAGGTTATGGTCATGGACAAGGACGAGCAGCTTCGCGATAATCGCCTTAAGCTGCTCAACCGCTTCGAGGCCGTGTTCTCCGGCATCGCCAACATCGGTGAGCTTGCCCGCAAAAAGTAAGCTAGCCTGCGCATAAGCGCAAAAGGAGCCCCGCATGGATTGCCCGGTCACCGCTCGTCCCACCGTTATCGTTATCTCCGACTCGCTCGGTGATACCGCTTGTGAGGTGGTGCTTGCGGCGTCCGGGCAATTTGATGAAGGGGCTTTTCGTGTTTTGCGCCTGCCCAAGGTGACCTCGGTGGAGCAGGTCAAGTCGTTTGTGGGACCGCGCGTCGATGCCGACCATCGCGATATCGCCGTGTTCCACACCATCGTCGACCCGGCGCTGCGCGCTCGCGTGCTTGACTACCTGGGCATGCTGCATATCCGCTCGGTCGACTTGATCGGCCCGACACTCGCCGTGCTTTCGTCGCTTATTGGCGTTGCGCCCAAGGGCGTTGCGGGCGTGATTCATAAGACCGACGACCGCTATTTCCATCGCATCGAGGCTATGGAGTATTTCGTTGAGCACGATGACGGGCGCGGTTGCGACGATCTGTCGGGCGCCGATATCGTGCTGCTGGGCGTATCGCGCACATCCAAGACGCCGCTGTCGATGTATCTGGCTTATCAGGGTTACAAGGTGGCCAACGTCCCTCTGGCGCACGGCATGGAGCCGCCGAAGTCGATTTACGAGGTCGACCCGATGCGCCTGTTCGGCCTGATTTCGACCGTCGATGTGATTTCCGAAATTCGCGATAGCCGCTTGGGCGATGACTACGCTCGTGCCGTTGCCGGCTCCTATGCCGAGCCCGAGAGCGTGCGCAGCGAGCTTGAGGAAGCTCGTGCCCTCATGAAGCGGCTAGGCTGCTTTGTGGTGCGTACCGACGGCAAGGCTATCGAGGAGAGCGCTGCCGAGATCATCAGCCACTTGGAGGAAATCCAAGAAGCCCGCGCCCGCCGCGCCGCCCGCCGCACCTAATAGTAGTAGCATTTTGATAAAGCGATTTAGCAAAAATATCGCACTTGACCTGCTTTTTTATTGCAGTGGTATCTTCATAAGGTAACCACCTTTACCTACCGTTTACCGCCAGTTTTAACACGTTTACCAAACCGCGCACCCTCTGCTCAAGCCTGCCCAAAACCCGCCGTATAGTTCCCTCACGGCTCGCATCCGGCGGGTCGATTCGTTACCACGGTCGTGCGCGAGAGCGCATGGAAGGGGAAGTATCGTGAGCGATTGCAAGAGGGTTTACCGTTTTGGAACCGACGCCCAGGGCACCTGTGTCACCGAGGGCGACAAGTCCATGAACTTCGTGCTTGGCGGCAAGGGCGCAAACCTTGCCGAGATGAGCCGCATCGGCCTGCCGGTTCCCGGTGGTTTTACCATTACCTGCCAGACCTGTGTCGAGTACTCCGGTGCCGGCAACGTCTGGCCCGAAGGCGCGCTCGATGAGATCGTTGCCGCCGAGGCGGACCTCGAGGCCCGCTGCGGCAAGAAGCTCGGTGACGCCTCCGATCCGCTGCTCGTGTCGGTTCGCTCGGGCGCTCCGTTCTCCATGCCCGGTATGATGGACACGGTCCTTAACTTGGGCCTCAATGACGATTCTGTCCAGGGCCTCATCGCGCAGACGCAGAACCCGCGTTTTGCCTGGGGTAGCTATCGCCGCTTTATCCAGATGTTTTCCAATGTCGTCATGGGCGTTGACGCCGACCTGTTCGAGAACGCCCTGACCCAGGCCCGTCTGGTCGCCGGCGTTCGCGTCGATTCCGAGCTTTCGGCCGAGGACCTGCAGGAACTCGTCGAGACCTTTAAGGGCATCTTCTCCGAGAACGTCGATGCCTCCCTGTATCCTGAGCTCGAGGTCGCCGATGGCAAGCCCGTTTTCCCGCACGATCCGGAGCTTCAGCTGCGCCTTGCAATCCAGGCCGTCTTTGGCAGCTGGATGAACGAGCGTGCCTGCATCTACCGCAAGCAGCATGGCATTTCCGACGACCTCGGCACCGCCGTCAACGTCCAAGCCATGGCCTTTGGCAACAAGGGCGAGACCTCTGCGACGGGCGTCGCCTTTACGCGTAATCCGGCCGACGGCACCAAGGAGTTCTACGGTGACTTTTTGGTTAATGCCCAGGGCGAGGACGTCGTCGCCGGTATCCGCAACACCGAGCCCATCGCCGACCTCAAGACCACCCCGGGCCTCGAGTCCGCAGGTGAGGAGCTCGAGCGCGTGTTCCTGACGCTCGAGGATCATTACCGCGATATGTGCGATATCGAGTTCACCATTGAGCAGGGCAAGCTCTGGATGCTCCAGACCCGCGTGGGCAAGCGCACCGCCACCGCCGCCCTGCGCATCGCCATCGAAATGGTCGAGGAAGGCCTGATCACCCGCGAGGAGGCCGTGAGCCGCATCGATCCCGCGCAGCTCGACCAGCTCCTGCACCCGCAGCTCGACGCCTCCAAGAAGTATGAGGCTCTGGCCAGCGGTCTTAATGCCAGCCCTGGTGCCGCCGTGGGCGAGGTCGTGTTCTCGAGTGACGACGCCGTCGCGCGCGCAAACGAGGGTCATAAGGTTATCTTGGTCCGTTGGGAGACCAACCCCGACGACTTGAAGGGCATGGTCGCCGCCGAGGGCATCCTGACCAGCCACGGTGGCAAGACGAGCCATGCCGCTGTTATCGCCCGCGGTATGGGTACGCCCTGCGTCTGCGGTGTCGAGTGTTTCCATATCGACGCGGCCGAGAAGGTCGTGCGTATCGAGGGCAACGATCGCGTGCTGCACGAGGGCGACATCATCTCCATCGACGGCACTCAGGGTATCGTTGTCGATGGCGCTGTCGATTTGGTATCCGCTGAGCTCACCGGCGATCTGGACACCATCCTGTCCTGGGCCGACGAGATTCGCCTGGACGAGACCTGTGGCCATGCCAACCATGTGCGCGTCAACGCCGACAATCCCGAGGATGCCGAGCTTGCGCTCGAGTTTGGCGCCGAGGCCATCGGCCTGTGCCGCACCGAGCACATGTTCCTGGGCGACCGCAAGAACATCATCCAGAGCTTTATCCTGTCTGACGATGAGGCCGTGAAGCAGCAGGCCCTGGCCGACCTGCTCAAGGTTCAGACCGAGGACTTCCTGGCGATGTTCAAGACCATGTCCGGTCGCGATGTGGTCGTCCGCCTGCTCGATCCGCCGCTTCATGAGTTCCTGGATAATCCTCGCGAGCTCGAGGTCGCCATCACCAAGAAGGAAGCCGCCGGCGCCAGCGAGGAAGAGCTTGCAGCCCTGCGCGCCCGCCTGCGTCGTATCGACGGCATGGTCGAGTCGAACCCCATGCTCGGCCTGCGCGGCGTTCGCCTGTCCGTCGTCTTTAGCGATCTGCCGCTCATGCAGGTTCGCGCCGTCGCCACGGCCGCTGCCCGCCTTATCAAGGAGGGCGTCGACCCGCATCCCGAGATCATGGTTCCGCTCGTTTCCATCACGGCTGAGCATGTCCAGACTCGCGAGGTCATCGAGCGCGTAATCGCCGAGGTCTCCGCCGAGGAGGGTGTCGAGCTCAATATTCCCGTGGGCACGATGCTCGAGCTGCCGCGCGCCTGCATGGTCGCTGACGAGATTGCCCATCACGCAGACTTCTTCTGCTTTGGCACCAACGACCTGACCCAGACCACCTTCGGCTTCTCCCGTGACGATGCCGAGGCCAAGTTCATCCCGCTGTACATGCATAAGAAAATTCTGAAGGACAACCCCTTCGAGACCATCGACGCGGCGGTGCTGGAGCTCGTGCGCATGGCCGTGGAGAAGGGTCGCGCCACCAACCCCGACATGCACTTTGGCGTGTGTGGCGAGCACGGCGGCGACCCCAAGTCCATCAAGGGCCTGTTTAATGTGGCCGACGTGGACTACGTGTCCTGCTCGCCCTACCGCGTGCCCCTCGCACGCCTGGCTGCCGCCCAGGCCAAGCTCGAGGCGAAGCGCTCCGCGTAACGTTTTGGGTTCAGACGCCTAACGTAGCCCCCCTCATGCCGTCCGTCTCATTCGTGAGGCGGACGGTTATCATGTGCGGGTTTTGTCTTTTTGTCTGCGTAAAAAATTGTTCTTGCAGCAGAAACCCGCGCGTGTATACTCGAATACGTTTGTTCAACTACGTGCCGGCCAGAGTGGTACGGCACCTCTAGAAGAGTAAGGAATTGCACATGGATTACATCCGCGCAATCGAGCGTCAGCAGATCCGCGAGGACATTCCTCAGGTTCGCGTCGCCGACAACGTCAAGGTTCACTACCGCATTAAGGAAGGCGACCGCGAGCGCATCCAGGTCTTCCAGGGCGACGTCATCCGCATGGCCGGCGCCGGTGCCCGCGAGACCTTCACCGTCCGCAAGATGTCCTTCGGTGTCGGTGTTGAGCGTACCTTCCCGCTTCACAGCCCCAAGATCGCCAAGCTCGAGGTCGTTCGTCATGGTCGCGTCCGTCGCGCCAAGCTGTACTACCTCCGCGACAAGGTGGGCAAGGCTGCTCGCATCCCCGAGAAGCGCTAAGAAGATCGCAGCGTCTGTCCACTCGTTTGGACACAAGGGTCACCTTCGGGTGGCCCTTCTTTTTATCTGATTTGCATGCAAGGAGGGCCTGGTATGGCCAATATGACGAGCTCGGTTTCGGCATCGCAGGTTGCCGGAGAGCTAGCGAGCGCAACGTTTGAGGAGATCCCCGCCCTCGTGGAGCATTATCGCGAGGACCCGCGCCAGCAGGTGATCAAGGCTTGTGAACGCGCCCTCAAACGCCATGCTAAGGAACTTGCCGAGCGCGAGCGCGTCAATGACATGTACGAGCTTATGCATGAGCTTGGCGGCGATGGGGTGGTCGTTGGTGTCGACGAGGTGGGCCGCGGCTCGGTAGCGGGTCCCTTAACCGTGTGTGCCGTGTGCCTTCCCATGGAGCCGCGCGTCTGGGGCATCAACGATTCCAAAAAGCTCACGCCGGCGCGCCGCGAGTTGCTCTCAGTGAAGATTGCCGAGGTGGCGACGGCGATCGGTTTTTGCCATATCGCGCCTAAGGATATCGATGAGATGGGCATGGCCCGCGCCATCCGCGCTGCCGTTGCGGGCGCCGTGGCCGATACGGGGCTCGAGCCCGACTGCGTCCTCATGGACGGTAACCCCTTGGGCGCCGTTCCCAACGAGCGCGATGTGGTGAAGGGCGATGCCAAGATCGCCTGCATCGCCGCGGCGTCCATCATGGCCAAGGTCACGCGTGACGAGATGATGGTCGAGTACGACACCGAGTACCCCGAGTACCATCTGGCCGAATCGAAAGGCTATGCGAGCCCCGAGCACATCGAGGCCATTCGCAAACATGGACTTTGTCCACTGCACCGCGTGAGCTTTTGCGGAAACTTTCTGCAGACTGAGCGCCTTTTCTAGGTCAATTGTGGAGACAGGGACCTCTAGGGTTTTATAAACCTGCTGGTAGCGGGCCGTATGCAACAGCATTGCTGCGTACGGCCCTTTTTTTGACGGCATTTGGTCAGCTTTTGGTTTGCTTCCTGTACTTACCCGCATGAAAGGTGCCCTCATCATCGGGGCAATGCAGTGTGCGGGAAAGGAGACCCCATGAGTGCCGCAAGCAAAAAGAGCAAGACGCAGCAGCTCAAGGAGCGTTGGGAAAACGGCGAGCTCGACTGCGGGGCGATGACGCCCGAGTTTATCAAGGGACTCAGTCCCCGCGAGCTGGGTATGCTGGGCGAGCTGATCACCATCGACTACTTTAACGAGCGCGGCTACACCTTGCTGGAGCAGGGTTATCGTTGCACCGAGGGCGAGGCTGATCTGGTGCTGCTCGATGAGCTCGACGATGTCGTGGTAATGGCCGAGGTCAAGACCAGACGCGTCGCACTGGATTGCAGCACGAGGGTCTTTCCGGAGGAGGCCGTGGACGCCCAAAAGCAACGCCGCTACCGCCGCATCGCAAGTTGCTATCTCATGGAGCATTATCCGCTCAAGGCGATTCGCTTCGATGCCGTGGGTGTCACCATCCGCGGCGGGCATATCGCCGAGATCGAGCACCAGTACAACGCGTTCGATTGGCAGGTGTCGTGATGGCGTTCGAGACGTTTGCCGTTCACGCGGCCTGCATCCGTGGCGTCGAGGCGATTCACGTCACGGTCGAGGTCTCGCTTGCCGGTGGCGTTCCGGGCATTCAGATGCTCGGTATTCCGAGTATGGAGGTGATGGAGTCACGCGGTCGTATTCGCTGCGCGATGCGCTCCGCCGGGTTCGAGATCCCACGTTCGGGCATTACGGTCAACCTGGCGCCCGGCGATATTCGCAAGACCGGTAGCGGCTTTGATCTGCCCATCGCCATCGCGGTTCTGGCGGCCGATGGGCAGATTCCCCGTGACAACCTCGATCGCTGCCTTATCGCAGGTGAGCTTGGTCTGGACGGTACGGTGCTTCCCGTCAAGGGCGAGGTGGCGTTTCAGCTGCTGGCTCGCGACACGGGGCTGTCTTTTATCGCCGGCAGGTCAGACCAGCATGTGCCGCTTGCGGGCGTGGATTGCGGCTTTATCGATCATCTGTCTCAGCTTGCTCATGGTATGGGCGATGCCGCGCGCCATTATCTGGATTCCGAGGGCGTCGAGGCAACCTTTGAGCCAGATCTCGACTATGCCGACGTACTGGGGCAGGAAGTCGCTAAACGCGGCATGGCGCTTGCGGCAGCCGGCGAGCTCGGCCTGCTCATGATCGGCTCGCCCGGTTCGGGCAAGACGATGCTCGCGCGTCGTATGACCGGCATCCTGCCCGAGCTTTCCGTTGAGGATCAACAGGAGGCGCTGTGCATCCATTCGGTTTTGGGTGAGAACATTGATGGCTTGTTGGCGGGGCACCGGCCCTTCCGCAGTCCCCATCACAGTATTTCGACCGCAGGCCTTATCGGCGGTGGGCGCCCGGTGCACCCGGGTGAGATCAGCCTTGCTCATGGCGGCGTGCTCTTTTTGGACGAGCTTGCCGAGTTTCCCACGGGCGTACTGCAGACGCTCAGACAACCCATCGAGCGCGGCTACGTCAGGATCGTACGCGTCGACGGGGCTTTTACCTTCCCGTCGCGCTTTCAGCTGCTGGCTGCGAGCAATCCCTGCCCCTGCGGCTTTTTGGGCGATCGCGAGGTACCGTGTCGCTGCTCGGCGGCGATGGTCGAGCGCTATCGGTCTAAACTGCGCGGCCCTTTGGCCGACCGTATCGACATGATGATCGATGTGACCCGTCCCGACCCTCAAGTGATTATCGAGGGCGCGGAGGGTATGTCGTCGGCCGAGTTACGTGACTACGTTGTGCGCGGTCGCGCCTTTCGCGCCTGGCGCGAGTCCCGTATGGACGATGCGGATGCCGAGGCCGAGAATGACGAGACACGGTCCATTGACGGCGTCGTTTCGACCTTTGAGCTCGATGATGCGGCGGAGAAGTGTGTGCTCGGTCTGTCCAAACGCACGCATCTCACGGGCCGCGGCATCGTGCGCCTTGTTCGCATTGCGCGCACGATCGCAGATGTCGCCGAGAGCGAGCAGGTGACGCAGGACCACGTGCTCGAGGCGGCGATGTACCAGGGAAGGAGGGACCAATGATGGCTGAGGGGACCTTCGAGCTGCATCCAGGTGACGCGTTGTATCCCGAGACCGTTTTGGAGCTTTCTGATGTACCTCAGACGCTCTATGTGCGCGGCAACCCCGAGGCGCTTTCGACGCCCGCGCTCTCCATCATCGGTGCGCGAAAGGCCTCGCCGTATGGTCTTGCCGTGGCAGAGCTTGCGGCGAAGGTGGCGGTTGAGGCGGGAGTGACGGTAGTTTCGGGCGGTGCGGTCGGTTGTGACCAGGCCTCGGGTTGGGCTGCGGTCAACGCCGGCGGCAAAAACGTTGTGGTGCTGGGGACGGGCGCCGACGTGGTCTACCCGCGTTCGAGCGCGGGGCTGATTACGCGCACGCTCGATACGGGTGGCGCGGTCGTGTCGATCTCTCCGTGGGGCATGGGTCCGCGCAAGTTCGCCTTTCCGCGCCGCAATCGCGTAATCGCTGCCCTGTCGCAAGCCCTCTTTGTATCCGAGGCGGGTATGCCTTCTGGGACGTTTTCCACAGCCGAGGCTGCTATGGATTTGGGGCGCGAACTTCTTGCCGTGCCGGGGTCGATCCTATCGCCCGAGTCGCGTGGCACGAATTACCTCATTGCGAACGGTGCCTGCTGCATCGTCGACGAGGAATCTATCGAGATGGCTATCTCACGCATCTACGGAACCCTGCGCTACTCGCGCCCCGATGCTCCCGGCATTGCCGACCTGGATCCAACGCAGCAGACCGTGATGCATGCGCTCATCGCCTCTCCGCTCAAGGTCGACGACATCGCGGCGCTCGTCTCGCTCGATGCTGTCGGCGTACTCAAACTCTTGGGTTCGCTTGAACTCGAGGGTCTTATCGAGCGCATGATGGATGGAAGGTATGCGCCCTCCAAGTTTGCCCTTCACGCCCAGACACCCTTCGGTCACAATGGAAAACGTGTCAATTAGAAAGGTGTTTGCAGATGCAGTTCGATCAGGTGACAGTTATCGGTGGCGGTCTGGCGGGTTCGGAGTGCGCGATCCAGCTGGCAGATCGCGGGTTTGCCGTAAAGCTGTGCGAGATGCGCCCCCAGGTGAGCTCCCCGGCCCACCATACCGATCACCTGGCAGAGCTCGTCTGCTCCAATTCGTTTAAGTCGACCCGTCCGGATTCCGCGGCTGGTTTGCTGAAGGCCGAGCTTGAGCGCATGGGCTCAGTCCTGCTCGATTGCGCCCATCGCGCGGCTGTTCCCGCCGGCGGTGCCCTGGCGGTTGACCGCGTCAAGTTTTCCGAGCTTGTCGAGGCCGAGGTTGCCGCTCGTCCCAATATCGAGGTCGTGCACGGCGAGGTCACGCAGATTCCCGAGGGTCACGTGGTCATTGCCGCGGGTCCGCTGTGTTCACCGGCGCTGAGCGAAGAGGTTATGAAGCTCGTCGGTGGCGACGCCCTTGCGTTCTTCGACGCCGCGGCGCCGATCGTTGATGCCTCCACGCTCGATATGGACGTGCTGTTCTCGCAGTCGCGCTATGAGGAGCAGGGGAGCGGCGACTATCTCAACGCCCTGCTCAATAAGGAGGAGTACGAGGCCTTTATCGAGGCGCTTACCACGGCCGACCGCGTGGTGCTCAAAGACTTTGAGGGCGGCGATCTGTTCCAGGCCTGTCAGCCTGCCGAGGAAGTTGCGCGCACCGGCAAGGACGCTATTCGCTTTGGCGCCATGAAGCCCGTTGGCCTCACCGACCCGCGTACCGGACGTCGCCCCTGGGCGGCGATTCAGCTGCGTGCCGAGAACAAGGAGAAGACCGCCTATAACCTGGTGGGCTTCCAGACCAACTTGACCTTTGGCGAGCAGAAGCGCGTCTTTCATATGGTGCCGGGTCTGGAGAACGCTGAGTTCTTCCGCTACGGTGTCATGCACCGCAATACCTTTGTCGACGCCCCGCACGTGCTCGATGGCACCTTTGCCGTGCCTGGCACGGGTGTGCGCCTGGCCGGTCAGATCACCGGCACCGAGGGGTACATGGAAGCCGTGGCGACCGGTCTGCTCGCGGCGCTCAACACCTATGCAGAGGCTATCGGCGTCGATCCCGTCGAGTTGCCGCGTGTGGGCGCCCTGGGTGCGCTCGTGGGCTATGCGACCGATCCTGCCACCGTGGGCTATCAGCCCATGCATGTCAACTTTGGCCTGGTGCCGCCACTCGAGGATGGTAAGCGCCGCAGCAAGCGCGACCGCTACCAGGCCTATGCGGACCGTGCGCTCGAGGCCCTCGATGCCTACTTGGCCACGCGTTCCGACTTGTTTGGAGGCGATCGGTCATAGCCTTAGACCTGTACGACACCGTCGACTCTTTTATCGCCTATATCGCACGCGTCGAGGGGCTTTCTCCCAACACGGTGACGGCCTATGGCTCGAGGCTGGAGCGCTTTGCTGCCTGGTGCGAGCGCGAGGATATTGATGCTTTCGCTGCCGACGTGCGCACCATTCGTCGCTATCTTGCCGAGCTTTCGCGTGAGCAGGTGGCTCCCCGAACGCTTGCGGCGCACCTGTCGGCTATCCGATCTCTCTATCGCTGGATGGCTGCCGAGGGGATTGTCGAGGGCGATGCGGTCTCGGCGATCGCATCGCCCAAGCTGCCGCGTGACCTGCCGGGCGTCCTTACGACCAAGCAGGTCGAGGCGCTGCTCAAGACGCCTGATACCTCGACACCCGCGGGACTGCGCGATGCTGCGATGCTCGAGCTGCTCTATGCCTCGGGTGCCCGCATCTCAGAGCTTGCGGCGCTCAATGTGGAATCCATCTCATGGTCCGAGCGCACGCTGCGCCTGTGGGGCAAGGGAAGCAAGGAGCGCATCGTTCCTCTGTATCGTCGTGCGCTCGATGTGACGCGTCTCTATATTGAAGAGGGGAGGCCGGAGTTGCTCGCGCGGGCAAAGCGCCGCGACCTCGCTACCGGGCCGCATCCGCTGCTTATATCGGCGCGTGGCAATCGCATGAGCGCCGCCATGCTCCGGCGGCGGTTCCATACGCTGGCGACGCTCGCCGGCATTCCGGCCGACATCGCCCCGCATGCGATGCGCCATACCTTTGCGACCGACTTGCTTGAGGGCGGTGCGGACCTGCGCTCGGTTCAAGAGCTGCTGGGTCATGCGAGCCTGTCCACGACGCAAATCTACACGCATCTCACGCCCGATCGGCTCAAACGTGCCGTGGCTCAAGCCCATCCCCGCGGCGAATAGTGGCTGGGACGTTCCGCGCCGCACTCAGGTGTGTGGTTTTGATTGCGGGTTGGCAGGAAGAAGCATTCCTGCTATCATTCATCGGGTTGCTTCACGGCAACATGTTTTTATCACGCACGCGCGGCTACTTCATACCGTGGTGCCCGGGCTTTGGTAGCACATGTCCGGGTTGGTTTTGGAGGATGACCCCGCGCGGAGGCAAACCACAGGAGGTTTAACATGGCTACCAAGATTAATATCCGCATCCTGCTCGAGGCCGGCTGCCACTTCGGTCACCAGACCCGTCGCTGGAACCCCAAGATGAAGCCGTTCATCTTTGGTGAGCGCAACGGCATCTACATCCTCGACCTCAAGCAGACCATCCTCGACGCCGACCAGGCCTATACCTTCGTCAAGAACGTCGCTAAGGGCGGCAACGTGCTGTTCGTCGGCACCAAGAAGCAGGCTCAGGAGGCCGTCAAGAACGCTGCTGAGCGCGCCAACATGCCTTACATCAACCAGCGTTGGCTCGGCGGTATGCTGACCAACTTCGTCACCATCCGCTCCCGCATCAACCGCATGGAGGAGCTCGAGGCCATGGTCGAGGACGGCCGCATGGCTGTTCTGCCCAAGAAGGAGCAGGCTGTTCTCGGCAAGGAGCTCACCAAGCTCCAGACCAACCTCGGTGGCGCCCGCGACATGAAGGGTCTGCCCCAGGCTCTCTTCGTCATCGACACCAAGCGCGAGGAGAACGCCATCAAGGAGGCTCAGCGCCTGAACATCCCCGTCGTCGCCCTGATCGACACCAACTCCGATCCCGACGAGGTCGAGTACGGCATCCCCTGCAACGATGACGCTATCTCCGCTGTCACCCTTATGTGCGAGCTCATGGCTGACGCCTGCCTCGCTGGCTCTGGTAAGGAGCAGGTCTCCGAGGCCGAGATGGCCGCTGAGCCCAAGGCCGAGTAAATCAGTCTTAGTTAATTCTTTTTCATCTCTTTGAAAGGAACCACAATGGCCCAGATTACCGCCGCTATGGTCAAGCAGCTCCGCGAGATGACCGACTCCCCGATGATGGAGTGCAAGAAGGCTCTCGTCGAGGCTGACGGCGACATGGACGCCGCTGTCGACGTTCTGCGTAAGAACGGCCTTGCCAAGGCTGCCAAGAAGGCTGGCCGTGAGACCAACGAGGGCGCTGTCGCCGCGTTCGTCTCCGAGGATGGCAAGACCGGCGCTCTGCTCGAGCTCTCCTGCGAGACCGACTTCGTTGGCTCCAACGCCAAGTTCACTGGCTTTGCTTCCAAGGTCGCTGAGGTTGTCGCTACCACCGAGCCTGCTGACGTCGACGCTCTGCTCGAGAAGCCGATGGGTGAGGAGACCGTTTCCTCCGAGCTCACCGAGATGATTCACATCATGGGCGAGAACATGAAGATCTCCCGCTTCGCTGCCCGCAAGGCCGAGAACGGCGCGCTCGCTTCTTACATCCACATGGGTGGTAAGATCGGCGTCCTCGTCGAGTTCGCCTTCGAGAAGGCCGAGACCGCTCAGGCTGAGTCCTTCAAGACCTTCGCTCACGACGTTGCCCTTCAGGTTGCCGCCGTCGCCCCGATCTGCGCTACCCGCGATCAGGTTCCGGCCGAGACCGTCGAGCACGAGAAGCAGATCTACATGGCCCAGGCTGCCGAGTCCGGCAAGCCCGAGGCTATTCAGGAGAAGATGGCTGTCGGCCGTCTGGAGAAGTTCTACAAGCAGTCCGTGCTCACCGAGCAGGAGTTCATCAAGGACAGCTCCCTCACCATCAAGAAGTACGCTGAGCAGGTCTCCAAGGAGCTCGGCGATACCATTACCGTCGTTGCCTTTGACCGTCTGGTCCGTGGCGAGTAAATAAGCTCTTGTAGCTGGTAATGAGCAGGCTGTGGGTTTTACTCACAGCCTGCTTTTTCATGGCTCTTCTTAGAGCCTTTGATAGAATGTTGAGAGTTCAATCTAAAGGAGGATCGCTTTGTCCGACATCCGATATAAACGCGTGCTTCTTAAGCTTTCCGGCGAAGCGCTGATGGGCGACGGCCAATATGGCATCGACCCCAAGGTTACCGACCATCTTGCTAAGCAGGTCAAGGAGCTGCTCGCCGTTGGCCATGAGGTCGGCGTCGTTGTCGGCGGCGGCAATATTTTCCGCGGCATGGCAGGCGCTGCTGGTGGCATGGAGCGTGCTCAGGCCGACTACATGGGCATGCTGGCAACCGTTATGAACGCGCTCGCCCTGCAGGATGCCTTCGAGCATAACGATGTTCCCTGCCGCGTGATGAGCGCTATCCAGATGAACGAGATCTGCGAGCCCTATATTCGCCGTCGCGCCATCAATCACCTTTCCAAGGGCAACGTCGTTATTTTTGCCGCTGGTTCGGGCAATCCGTACTTTACGACCGACACCGCCGCGGCTCTTCGTGCGTGTGAGATCGGCGCCGAGATTCTGATTAAAGCCACCAAGGTTGACGGCATCTACGATAAGGATCCCGTCAAGTGCGCTGATGCCGTCCGTTTTGACAAGATTACCTATCACGAGGTTCTCGTCCGCGGTCTGCAGGTTATGGATTCCACGGCTACGGCACTGTGCCAGGACAACCGTATGCCGATTTTGGTCCTCAACATCGATGGCGAGGACACCGTCAAGCGCGCGCTTTCGGGTGAGCCCGTCGGCACGCTCGTCTATCAGGAGGATTAAGCATGGCAGAGAACATCACCGCCCACATGGACAAGTCGCTCGAGTCCCTCAAGCATAACTTCTCCAAGGTTCGTACCGGCCGCGCCAATGCCAACATTCTGTCCGACATCACCGTCGATTATTACGGTGTTCCCACGCCGGTCACGCAGGTTGCCGCTGTCAAGACCCCCGAGGCCCACATGCTGCTCATTGAGCCGTGGGACAAGGCACTCATCAACGCTATCGTCAAGGCCATCGGCGCTTCCGATCTGGGTATTACCCCCAACTCCGATGGCACCGTCGTTCGTCTGCCGTTCCCGGCTCCCACCGAGGAGCGCCGTCGCGAGCTCGTCAAGGAGTGCCGCGAGTACGCCGAGCAGGCCAAGGTGTCTATCCGTAACATCCGTCGCGACTTCAACAACAAGCTCGAGCGCGATGAGGAGCTCACCGAGGACGATGTCCGTCGCGAGCAGGCTAAGGTCCAGAAGCACACCGATGAGTATGTCGCCAAGGTCGAGGAGCTTCTGAAGGAAAAAGAAGCCGAGGTCATGGAGATCTAAGGTGCAATACGACGAGCATAAACTGGTCGAGTACTTTGCCGACGCCCCTGCGGGCGTCGGTTTTTCCGACCTTGACCTCAATAACATTCCGCACCATATCTCGTGCATCATGGACGGCAACGGTCGTTGGGCCACGTCGCGCGGTCTTGCACGCACTGAGGGCCACAAGGCGGGTATCGTCTCGCTGCGCGAGATCATTACCGCCTGCGTGCGCCTGGGCGTCGACGTGCTTTCGGCCTATGCGTTTTCTACCGAAAACTGGAACCGCCCGCAGCATGAGGTCAACGTCTTGATGCACCTGTTTGCCAAGACGTTCATCGACGAGTTGCCGCTTCTGAAGCGCGAAAACGTGCGCGTTGTCTTTTTGGGTGATATTTCCGCGCTGCCCAAGAAGACCCGCGACGTTTTTGAACGCGGTCTTGCCGAGTGCGCCGATCACACCGGTATGACGCTGGCGCTTGCCGTCAACTACGGCGCGCGTGCCGAGATTACTCGCGCTGTCCGTCAGATCGCACTCGACGCTGCTGCCGGTAAGATCGATCCTGGCGCAATTGATGACGACATGGTGGCCTCCCACCTCTATACCGCCGGTCTTCCCGATCCTGAGCTTGTGATTCGCACCTCTGGTGAGCTGCGCCTTTCGAACTATCTGCTGTGGCAGGTGGCTTATTCCGAGTTCTATGTCACCGATACCTATTGGCCTGACTTTGATCGTTGGGGCCTTGTCGACGCCATTTTGGCCTATCAGGGCCGTGACCGTAGGTTTGGTGGACTGAGCAAGACCGAGGAGGCTTAATCGTGTCCGATCGTCCCAAGGCATCTGCTCCCAAGACGCCTGCGCGCAAAGCTACCACTGTGGGAGCGCCTGCAGCGAAGAGCGGCAGCGGTTCGTGGCTGGCGGGCTTTATTACCCGTGCCGCCGCCGGTATCGTCTACGCCGTTGTCTTTATCCTGTGCCTGGTTTTGGGTATCGTGCCCACGGCCATCTTTGTTTCCGTCATGAGCGGTCTGTGCTGCTATGAGTTTTTCCGTATGACGAGGCTCGATGGCAAGATGGCTAACGAGCGCATGGGTATCGCTGCCGCCGTACTCTTTCCGCTGTCGGCGTTGGGCGATTCGATGTTGCTGAATGCCCTGCTTTTTGCCCTGATGCTCGCTGTGGGCATTTGGTATGTTTGGTCGCCGCGTACCCGCATCTCTGATGTGGCCGTGACGCTCATGGGTCCCATCTACACTGGCTTTATGCTGTCGGCTATCGTGCTGCTGCGCGATGCCGTGCCCGGTTTTGCCGGCGCCCTGCTTTCGGTGGGCGTTTGCGCGTCCCTTTGGGTCTCCGATTCGTTTGCCTACATCGTGGGTAGCCGTATCGGCAAGCACAAGATGGTTCCCAAGATCTCTCCCAAAAAGAGCTGGGAGGGGTTTGTCGGCGGCATCCTGGGCTCGGTTTTGATTTGGCTCATCCTGTGGGCGACGCACTTCTACAAGCTCAGCCTGCCCTATGCGCTGCTGTGCGGCGTGGTCGTGTCCGTCCTGGGCGTTATCGGAGACCTCATCGAGTCGCGCATCAAGCGCGGTGTGGGCGTTAAGGATTCCGGTAACCTTATCCCGGGCCACGGCGGCATGCTCGATCGTAGCGATTCGCTTATCTTTGGCTGCATTACCGCGCAGCTGCTTTTGATGATCGGAGGCGTGCTGTAATGTCCTTCCAGACGACGTATGGCCCCGATGGACGTCTCCGTGTTGCCATCCTGGGTTGTACGGGCTCTATCGGCACCCAGGCGCTCGATGTGTGCCGCCAGCATGCCGATCGCCTGCAGGTGACGGCGCTGTCCGTTAACTCCAGTACCTCCGAGCTCGTTACCGCTGCCCGCGAGTTCTCGGTTCCGGCGGTTGCCGTGGCCGATGTCGCTCATGGCGATGACGCCGTGCTGCAGGAGTTGCCCGAGGGAACGAAGCTCGGCGTTGGCGCGCAGGCGGTTTGCGAGCTCGCGCGTCGCGACGATGTCGACTGCGTGCTCGTCGCTATTGTGGGCGCCGCCGGTCTCGAGGCGAGCCATGCGGCCTTGACCTCGAATAAGCGTCTTGCCCTTGCCAACAAGGAGTCCCTCGTCGTCGGCGGCGACTTGCTTATGCCGTTGGCGCAACCGGGCCAGCTTATTCCAGTCGACTCTGAGCACTCCGCCATCTACCAGTGCTATCTGGGGGAGAACCCACGCGAGGCTCATTGTATTTGGCTCACCTGCTCGGGCGGTCCGTTCTTTGGCCGCACCCGCGACGAGCTCGACCGCGTGACGCGTGCCGATGCCCTCGCACATCCCACGTGGGCCATGGGTGCCAAGATCACCATCGACTCCGCCACCCTCATGAACAAGGGCCTGGAGCGCATTGAGGCCATGCATCTGTTTAACTGCGACCTCGATTTCATTAACGTGGTCGTGCAGCGTCAGTCCAAGATTCACTCTATGGTTGAGTTCGCCGACGGCTCCGTGATGGCGCATCTCGGTGCTTCCGACATGCGTATTCCCATCCAGTTCGCGTTCTCGTATCCCGAGCGTTGGGATACCCCGGCGCCTCGTATCGATTTCCGCGAGCTGGGGCAGCTCACGTTTGATGCTGCCGACATGGATACCTTCCGCTGTCTGGCACTGGCCGAACGTGCCGGCAAGACGGGTGGCACCATGCCGTGCGTGCTCAATGCCGCCAACGAGGTCGCCGTCGATGCCTTCCTGCACGATGGCTGCAGCTTTACCGATATCGATCGCATTGTGGAATCCTGCATGGATTCCCACGATATGCAGGCGGTCGATTCGTTTGAGCAGCTTCGCGACATCGATGCATGGGCGCGTGAAAAGGCTGCGCAGGTGCTCGCCGCAACCCGTTCCTAACCCATAAGGATTGCTTTTTCGTTTTATGGATACTGTTCTGAGCATTCTCTCATCGGTCTTTTGGGGCCTGCTGATGCTTTCCGTCCTCGTGTTTTTGCACGAGGGCGGCCACTTTTTGGCGGCGCGTGCCTGCGGCGTCCGTGTGACCGAGTTCTTTTTGGGCCTGCCGTGCCGCTTTGACATCCATTACACGTCGCGTCGCATTGGAACCAAGTTTGGCGTGACCCCGCTGCTGCTGGGTGGCTACGCTGCCATCTGCGGTATGGATCCGACCGACGTCTCGTGTGCCGATCGCGTGCTCGCGGCTATCTATCGTCATGGTCGCGTGACCGTGGCCGACCTTGCCGCCGAGCTCGAGCTATCCGAGGAGGTTGTGCTCGAGGCATGCGCCTTGCTCTTGGGTTGGGGCTCTATCGCGCCTTGGTATGAGGAAGGGGAGAAGCCCTCGCCGAGCTACTATCCCACCAAGTATCAGACGCTGCCACGAGATGCGGCGGGTTACACCACCTTTGACGGCCGCCGTTTCGATCGAGAGCATGCGACTACCGAGGGCGATGTGTGGGAGCTGCCGTGCGGCGAAGCCGAGTTCCTTGCGCAAGAGCGTTCGCATACCTATCTGGGCCAGGGTTTTCTCAAGCGCGCCTTTATGCTGCTCGCGGGCATTCTCGTCAATATCCTGACGGGCTTTTTGCTGCTTATGAGCATCTACTCTATTGCGGGTGTCACCGTGCCGATGGATACCAACGTGATCGGTCAGGTTGACGAGGGGTCTATTGCCGCCAAGGCGGGTATCGAGGGCGGCGACGCGATCCTTTCGGTTGACGGAGTATCGTGCTCTACCTGGATGGACGTTTACGATGCCATCGGCAAGGCCGCCGGTAAGGACGATATCGCCATTGAGTATGAGCGCGACGGCAAGCAGCATTCGACCTCGGTTGCGCTCAAAGAGGACGAGCGCCTAGGTGTGTATGCCTCTACGCAGGTGGTCCGTTTAGACCCCATCACGTCGGCTCGCCTTTCGTTCTCCTATGTCGTGCAGACAGCGGAGGGCGTGATGCGCCTGCTCCAGCCGCAGCATACGATGGAGATTCTCGATCAGTCTTCTTCGATCGTGGGCATTAGCGTTATGTCCTCACAGGCTGCTGCTGCCGGCCCTGCCACGTTCCTTTCGTTTGCCGCCGTCATTTCGTTCTCGCTTGGCTTTATGAACCTGCTGCCCATCCCACCACTCGATGGCGGCAAGCTGGTCATCGAGATCATTCAAAAGATTGCTGGCCGCGAGCTTCCGCTCAAGGTCCAGACGATTGTGAGCTATGTGGGCATCGCGCTCTTTGCGCTGCTGTTTGTCTATATGCTTCGTTCCGACATCCTTCGATTTATCCTGTAGGGGAGTGTTTGGATTGTCTTTATCCCATCCTTTGCCTCGCGAGTTGACGCGCCCCGTGCATGTGGGCGGTGTGCAGATCGGTGGCGGCGCGCCGGTGGTGGTCCAATCCATGACCTGCACCGATACCGCTGACGCCCAGGCAACGCTTGCGCAAGTGTGCGCGTTGGCGCAGGCTGGCTGCGATATCGTGCGTGTGAGCGTGCCCACCGAGGCCGCGCTTGAGGGTTTCCGCACCATCTGTGCCGAGTCTCCGGTGCCGATCGTCGCCGATATTCACTTTAACCATAAGCTCGCCATCGGCGCCGTCGAGGCTGGTGCCGCCAAGCTTCGCATCAATCCCGGCAATATCGGCGATTGGGCTAAGGTCGATGCCGTGATCGATGCCGCGGGCGCCGCTGGGTGCGCGATTCGTATCGGCGTCAATGCCGGTTCGCTCGAGCAGGATATCGCCGAGCGCGACGACCTCACGCAGCCCGAAAAGCTCGTGATGTCGAGCGAGCGCTTCGTCAAGCACTTTGAGGACCGCGGTTTTACGAACATTGTGCTTTCGGCCAAGGCCCATAGCGTGCAAACGACGCTTGATACCTATCGAGCCCTGTCGCGTGAGATTCCCCACGTTCCGCTTCACCTGGGCGTGACGGAGGCGGGGACCAAGCTCCAGGGCACCATCAAGAGCTCTGTAGGCTTGGGTATCTTGCTTTCCGAAGGCATTGGCGACACCATGCGTGTGTCGCTCACAGCCGATCCGGTTGAGGAGCCGCCGGTTGCCTGGGGTATTCTGCAGTCGTTGGGCCTGCGTCGCCGTGGCCCCGAGATTGTCTCGTGCCCCACATGCGCCCGCTGCCAGGTTAACCTTATTCCCATTGCCGAGGAGGTTACCGAGCGGCTTAAGAACTACTCCGCGCCGCTTTCGATCGCTGTGATGGGATGTGCCGTTAATGGCCCCGGCGAGGCTTCTGATGCCGATCTGGGCGTTGCTTGCGGACGTGGTCAGGCCTTGCTCTTTTCGCATGGCCAGATCATTGGTAAAGTAGCTGAGGACCAAATTGTCGACGCGCTTATGGCCGAGGTCGACAAGCTTATTGAGGAGAAATAAATGACCCGAGCAATGTATATGTCTAAGCTTTATGCGCCGACGCTTAAAGAGGATCCGGCGGACGCTGAGCTCGCCAGCCACCGTCTGCTGCTCCGTGCCGGCATGATCCGCAAGGAGGCCGCCGGTCTATATTCCTACCTGCCGCTTGCTTGGCGCTCGATTCGCAAGATCGAGAACATCGTGCGCGACGAGATGGACGCCGCCGGCGCCCAGGAGCTTATGATGCCTATCATGGTCGATGCCGAGTTGTGGCGTGAGTCCGGCCGCATCGACGCCTATGGCAAGGAGCTTGTGCGCTTTGACGACCGTCACGGTCGCGAGTTCGTCCTGGGCCCCACGCACGAGGAGACCGTCACGGCCCTGGTGCGCAACGAGCTGCGCTCCTACAAGCAGCTGCCCGTCAACCTGTACCACATTCAGGACAAGTTCCGCGACGAGTTCCGCCCCCGCTTTGGCCTGATGCGCGGTCGCGAGTTCATCATGAAGGACGCCTACAGCTTCTCCGCCACGCAGGAGAGCCTGCAGGAGGAGTATGACAAGATGAAGCAGGCCTACGCTAACATCTGCGAGCGCTGCTATATCAAGGCCCTGCCCGTTGTTGCCGACTCCGGTGAGATCGGTGGCGATACCTCCGTCGAGTACATGGCTTTGGCCGACGCCGGCGAGGCTTCGCTCGTCTACTGCGACGATTGCGGCTTTGCTGCCGATGACGAGGCGGCAAGCACCAAGGTCGTCGTGACCGAGGGTCCTGGTGACGGTACGCTCACCAAGGTTGAGACTCCGGGCATGGGCACCATTGAGGCAGTTGCTAAGTTCTTTGGGTTCCCCGAGAACGGCACGCGCAAGTCGCTGGCACTCATCGACGCCGAGGGCAAGCCGGTCGTGGCCATTGTTCCGGGCGATCACGAGCTCAACGATTGCAAGGCCGAGCACGTCTTTGGCAAGGGCTATCGCATGATGACCGACGAGGAGCTTCAGGCGAACGGTCTGCACAAGGGCTTTATCGGACCGGTTAACCTGCCCGATGGCATTCGTCTGGTGTGCGACGAGAGCCTGCGCGATTCCAAGCAGTGGGCCTGCGGTGCCAACGAGGTCGATTATCACTTTACCGGTGCCCGCCCCGAGCGCGACTTTACCGTCGATGAGTGGGCCGATCTGGTCACCGTTGTCGCCGGCGACCCCTGCCCGCACTGCGGCAAGCCGCTCTCCGCTGCCCGCGGCATCGAGGTCTCTCAGGTCTTCCAGCTGGGCACCAAGTATTCCGAGGCCATGGGTGCCACCTTTATGGACGAGGACGGCAAGGAGAAGCCGCTCATCATGGGCTGCTACGGCGTTGGTGTGTCCCGCTCGCTCGCTGCCGTCGTGGAGCAGCACAACGACGAGCACGGTATCGTCTGGCCGGTCTCCGTTGCCCCGTACGAGGTCGCGGTGATTCCGCTCGATCCCAAGAAGGAGGAGTGCGCTACCGTCTGCGAGCAGATCGTTGATGGCCTGTGCGCCGAGGGTATCGAGGTTGTCGTCGACGACCGCGACGAGCGTCCCGGCTTTAAGTTTGCCGATAACGACCTTATGGGCTTCCCGTATCAGGTCGTTCTGGGTAAGCGTGGCCTTAAGAATGGCACCGTTGAGCTCAAGGACCGTGCCACGGGTGAGCGCGAGGATGTGGCGATCGACGAGTTCGTCGCCAAGGTCGCCGAGCTTGTGAAGGCAGCACGCCGTTAATCGACGATTTCGCTTGTAGTTCGATATACGGGACGGCCCCGCATTTCTCCAGATCGGGGAGATGCGGGGCCGTCCTTTTATCTTGTGGCATCCTCGATATCTAAAAGGAAAACCCCACAGCCCATGCGAGCTGCGGGGTTTTCCTTGTGCCTCCGATGCGAAATAAATCGCTCAGATATTACTGATAATCGACGACGTCGATCCAGTTCTTCAGGAACTCATCGTTCACGTTGCGCTTACGAGCGAGCTCGGAAGCGGCGACGATGCTCGTCCACTGACGCACGACCTGCATGGGCATGTCGGCGCGGTCGCAGTAGAGCTCCAGGTAGGCCTCAGCCTGATCCTTGCTGTTGAGGGCAAAGAGCAGGTAGGTGGTGGCAACGTCGGCAGCAGGGGAGCCCTGGGTGGCGTGTGCCCAGTCGCACACATAGAGCTGGCCGTCGTCGCCGACGATGACGTTGGAGGGGTTGAAGTCGCCGTGGCAGACCTTGAACTCCTTGGTCATGCCGTCCAGACGCTCCTGAAGGTTGTAGCGCGTGGTGGCATTGAGCTGATCAAGGCTGTCGATCATGCGGGCGAACTTGTCGCGCTGACGGTTGAGCAGCGGGGAGGTGTAGCCGTGGATCTCGATCTGGAGGTCGACGAACATCTCGAGGTACTCACCAAAGCGCTGGGGCTCGGCAGTCATCTTCTCGGCAAGGGTAGTACCCTGTCTCTTATACACATCTGACGCTGCCGACGAAGCTAGAAGTGTAGAT
>CABSMQ010000003.1:0-61731 GCA_902478965.1 uncultured Collinsella sp.
GTGGGCTCGGAGATGTGTATAAGAGACAGACCTCAGCGTTGTCGGCAATCTCAACCGTGCAGGTAAAGCCGGGGTCGAAGACCTCGAGCTCGGCAGTAACGTCGGCGATGATGCCCTTTGCGATCTGGGCCGCGGCCTCGGCGGCAGCGTGGTCGGCGTAGACCAGAACAGCCTTGCACTCACGGTTGATGGCGTTGTCCTTGGTGCCGCCGTTAAAGCTAACGATGGCGGGCTCGCCGGCAACCATCAGGCGGTCGATGATGCGGGCCATGATGAGGTTGCCGTTGCCGCGCTCCAGGTTGATATCGCTGCCGGAGTGGCCGCCCAGCAGGCCGGAGATGTCGAGCGTGAGGTTGCTACCGGTCTTGTGCTCGCGCGCGATCGGGCAGGTGTAGGTAACGACGACGCCGCCGGCGCAGCTGACGGTGGCAACGCCCTCTTCCTCGGAGTCAAGGTTAATCATGGTGCGGGCGCTAATCTGGGACTTGTCGAGCGTCTCGGCGCCAACCAGGCCAGTCTCCTCGTCGGTGGTGAACACGCACTCGAGGGCCGGATGAGCAATCAAATCGTCGTTGAGCACAGTGAGCATCAGAGCGACGGCAATACCGTTGTCGGCGCCCAGAGTGGTGCCGTTAGCGGTGAGGACGCCGTCCTTGACGACCAGGTCGATACCATCAGTCGTAAAGTCGTGCTCAACGGAGCCCAGCTTGTCGCACACCATGTCGATGTGGCCCTGCAGCATCACGGTCGGGGCATTCTCGGCGCCGGCAGATGCGGGCTTGCGAATGATGACGTTGTAGACCTCGTCCTGATACACATCGAGACCGCGCTCCTTGGCAAACGCGACCAGGAAATCGCTGATGCCCTTCTCGTTGCCAGACCCACGGGGGATCGCGCTGACCTCCTCAAAGAAATGGAACAGCTGGGCGGGCTCGTAGCCGGTAATCTTGTAGTCCATGGTGCCTCCTTGGCGCAACTGGTTAGACAATAAGACATGCGCCTTGTATATTCCCAGACTTTACGTGCATAAACCAGTCGAAAACGCCGAGCGCCCTCGCATCATCGGCTAACGGCGAGGAAACGCCACTTTATCAAGATAAAGCAGGTTAGACAGGCCGTGCCGAAGGGACGTTGGACCCTTCAACCAACTTCAACGCCTGTTGAACATTAATGCATACACCATTGGTATGTTTGATGAGATTTTTGTCCTCTGTCACGACGTAATCGGCATCAATGCGATTGGCGACGCCCAGCATTAGGTCGTCCTCAAAGTCGTTGTGATGATACTTGAACACAAAGGAGTCGAAGACCTCGTCTGCACCGACCGAGGCAATAATCGACTTTTGCCGAATCAGGCGAACGCACGCCCACGCTGTCTCGTCGGCACCGGCGATGGCTTCGGGAGTGAGAGCCCCCTCACGGCGGGCGTCGGCCTTCATCGTCCTTCCCAGAATGTAATAGACGTCTTTGACAGACAGGGAGGACGAGAAGAGGACGATATCCTCCGCTTCCGCCGCGCGAGAAAGGAGCTCGACTATCGGCCTGGTCGCATTCGTGCGAGCGAGAAAGTAATCTAGCCAGACGTTCGTGTCGATCAGCAGCTTGAGCACACGTTTCGTTCCGACGCCGCTCATAATTCGATCCAATCACTGAATCTCTCGCTCATCATTTGATCGTATAACTCGTCGTAATCAAAGGCTTCATCGGGGCTCGGCCTCTGAATCGAGAACCGCTCATAAAAATTCGAAATTAACGCAGCCCCTTCCGAGACGCGGGACGAACTCGCCTTCGATCGTATGTCGTCAGGCAGGACTTCGTCATCATTCTTTTTTGCGACGGGCATATGACCGTTCTCGGTCAAGTACTGCCACAGCTCCCTCACAGCTTGTGACGGCGTCATGCCGATATGAGTCAGTACGGCGTCTCCTGCCTCTTTGAGCTGGCGATCTATACGCACGTTCATCTGAACTGGCCGCGTGTCGAGTATTGATGTAGGCATATCAACTCCTTTGCTATACTGAATCTCAATTTTAGTATAGCACGGCAGATTGAAGCACATTTCAATAGAAACGGGGGCGCCTCCTTATCGGAAACGCCCCCGTTATACAAGGTATGTTTAATCCCTACAGCGCGCCGGAACCGGCTTGCATCATGCCGCCGGGACCCGAGGTCACGCCGCCGCTCACGGGCGCGGCGTTGCCGGTGTGCGGTGCCGCCGGGGCGGTATCGCCACCGAGCGTGCCCGCCGGACGCGGTGCCGGGATCTCGCCCGTGCCGTGGCTAAAGACAAACTTGCCATCGGCCACGTCGCACAGGACGGTATCGCCCTCGCCCCACTCGCCGGCCAGGAGCTCCTCGGACAGCGGGTCCTCGATGAGCTTTTGAATAGCACGGCGCAGCGGACGCGCGCCGTTGGTGAGGTCGGTGCCCTCGGCCACGATCTTGTCATAGGCCGCATCGGTGAGCTTGATGTTCATGCCGTTTGCGATCAGGCGCTGGCGCAGGTCGTCCACCAGCAGGTGCGCGATCTTGGTCAGGTTCTCGCCCGAGAGCTTCTGGAACACCACAATGTCGTCGATACGGTTGAGCAGCTCGGGGCGGAACAGGCGCTTGAGCTCGCCCATCGCACGGCCCTTGATCTCACTCGAGGTGAGGCCCTGCTCGCCGGTGGTGCCAAAGCCAACGCTCGCATCCTGCGCGATCTCGCGGGCGCCCACGTTGGACGTCATGATGATCACGGTATTGCGGAAGTCGACCGTCTTGCCCTGGCTATCAGTCAGGCGACCCTCCTCCAGCACCTGCAACAAAATGTTGAAGATGTCGGGGTGCGCCTTCTCGATCTCGTCGAACAGCACGACCGAGTACGGGTGACGACGAACGGCCTTGGTAAGCTGACCGCCCTCGTCGTGGCCCACGTAACCCGGAGGGCTACCGATAAGCTTGGAGACCTCGAACTCGCTGCCGAACTCCGACATGTCGAAGCTGATGAGCGCGTCCTTACTGCCAAAGAGGTACTCGGCGAGCGTCTTGGCGAGCTCGGTCTTGCCTGTGCCGGTGGGACCAAGGAAGATAAAGCTACCACCGGGACGACGCGGGTCCTTGAGCGGCGAGCGGCTGCGGCGCACGGCCTTGGCGACGGCCTCGACGGCCTCGTCCTGGCCGATAATGCGGGTCTTGAGCACGCTTTCGGTCTGCAGCAGGCGACGGCTCTCGCTCTCGGTGAGCGAGGAAACCGGCACGCCAGAGGTCACGGACACGATGTCGGCAATCTGACTCACGTCGATGGTGAGCGGGCTGGCGTCGAGCTCGGCGGTCCAGGCGGCCTTGGCCTCGGCGAGCTCAATCTCGGCGGCCTTCTGCTGCTCGGTGATCTCGGCGGCCTTGTTCATGTCGTCGCTCTCGGTGGCCTCCTGCGCGGCGGCCTTGAGCTCCTCTATGCGATGCTCGGCCTCGCGCACCGGCTCGGGCGCACGATTCGCGGCAATGCGAGCGCGGGCACCGGCCTCGTCGATGAGGTCGATGGCCTTATCGGGCAGGAAGCGATCCTGGATGTAGCGGTTGGAAAGGTTCGCGGCAGCCTCGATAGCGCCCTGCGTGTAGCGCACATGGTGGTGCTCCTCGTAGCGCGGCTTAAGCGCGGTCAGGATCTTGACGGTGTCCTCGACGCTCGGCTCCTCGACATCGATAGTCTGGAAGCGACGCTCGAAGGCTGGGTCTTTGGTGAGGTACTTGCGGAATTCCTCGGCCGTGGTGGCGCCAATAATCTGGAAGGCACCGCGTGCAAGCACGGGCTTGAGCATGGAGCTCGCGTCGATGGAGCCCTCGGCAGAACCGGCACCGATGATGGTGTGCATCTCGTCAATAAACAGGATGACGTCGTCAGCCTCGGTGGCCTCCTGGATCACGTTCTTGAGGCGCTCCTCAAACTCACCGCGATACTTGGCGCCCGCAACGAGGCCCGGCAGGTCGAGCGTCCAGATGTTCTGGTTCATGAGATTCTCGGGCACGTTGCCGGCAGCGATCTGCTGCGCCAGGCCCTCGACGATGGCCGTCTTGCCCACGCCGGGGTCGCCCAGGATAAGCGGGTTGTTCTTGGTGCGGCGCGAAAGGATCTCCATCATGCGCTGGACTTCCTTTTCGCGGCCAATCACGGGATCGAGCTCGCCGTCGCGCGCCTTTTGAGTGAGGTTGGTGGCGAACTGCTTGAGCGTGTCGGTGCCGCTCCCCTTTTGCTGAGAGGCATCCGAGCCGCTAAAGAACGGCAGGCCCGCACCGGGACGACCAGCACCGGCGCCGGCGAGCGGACGCTTCTTGTCCTGGTCCTTGGCGGTGAGTTTCTCGATAGCCTTTTTGATGGAGGCGGACGACACACCCAGGCGCATGAGGATGTCCATGGCCATGCCGTTGCCCTCTTCGACGATACCGATGAGCAGGTGCTCGGTCGACACGTAGGTCTGGTTGTTCTCACGCGCCACGCGGAATGAACGCTCCATCACGCTAATGACGAGCGGCGTAAAGGCGAGCTTGGCCGCCTCGGTCTCCTCACTGGGCTCGGGAACCGTGGTCTGAACCTCTTTGAGGGTGTCCATGATGTCGTCGTAGGAGATATCGAGCGAGCGCAGCGCCTCGGCGGCAATGCCCTCGTCCTCCTTGGCAAGCGCGAGCAGCAGATGCTCGGTGCCCACCTTATTTGAGTGCAGATCGAGCGCCTCCTGTTTGGCCATCGACATGACCTTGCGCGCTCGATCGGTAAATCTATCTAACATGCTCGTTTCCTTACATGAGTTCATCGAAATCAAAACGCCCGCCCGTCGGCGGCGCTTTTGTCTCTTTACCCACAGGTTGTCTATGTTAACAGCTGGAGGAATATCTATAAACCCGGCTCACATGAATGCAGGTTATGACCGCATCGCGGGACTCACCGCGCGATGCGCGACAGGCGCCCCGCAAGAGAAACCCTAGGCGTCTTTCACCACGTCGGGACTCGTCGCACGCGATGCGCGATAGGCATCGGCCTCCTTGGAGACGCGTTCGAGCAGCTCGGATGTATCGACGCCCTCGACTTGCGCGACCGTTTCCACCGTCTGCATGGCGACCGCCCTCAGGTACGCGCACGCGCTGTCCCCCAGCTGCTCGAGGTCTATCTCCTCGCCGCCCTCCCGGGCAAAGCCGACCGCCATCACAAAGCCCATGATGCCCGAGACCAGAAAGCCCACCGCAAAGCTCGAATCTGCCTTGAGCTCTTCTCCGTCGGGGTGGACGATCTCTCTCACGCGGTCGATGATGATCGTATGGATGCCCTGCACGACCTGCTCGGCGGCACCCGCCCTCATGGTGATGACGATGCGCCGCAGCAGGCAGCGGACGTCGCGCCGGTCGAACGCCGAAAGGTCGCCCTCGCTCGAAAAATGCCAGAGGGCATCGGTGATGAGCTCGTTATCCTGCAGCAGCTGGGCTATGGCGATGGCGACGAGTTCATCGAAATCGTGAAAATAGTAGTAAAACGTTCCGCGATTGCACTGGGCGGCGCGGGTCACCTCGCCAACCGACAGCTCGAAGATGCTGTTGTTCTCGATGAGCTCCCAAAACGCCTCGATGATACGGGTGCGTGCATCGGGCGCATCGGCGTCCTTACGCGGTCTCGCCATGCGCCTCACCGCACCCCTGCGCCTTGGCGTTCATGATGAGCATCTGAAGACGGTTCTCCACGTTGGCGAAGCTCACGTCGGGATCGTAGTCGAGCGGCAGGAACTGCGCCGTGGGATACTGCTCCTTGAGCGCATGGATGAGCCCGCGCCCCACGACATGGTTGGGCAGACACCCGAACGGCTGCAGGATCACGAAGTTGCGGCAGCCGCGCTTGGCGTGCTCGAGGATCTCCGCCGGAATCAGCACGCCCTCGCCCGCATCGAACGTATGGTGCAGGATCTTATCGCTCGCGCGCACGAGCTCGGGCATGCGCGTCGGCGGCTCGTAGAGCGGGCTCGCCGCGCCCAGGCGGTCGCAACGGTCGTGCGCGAGCTCGAACAGGTTGTCCGCCGTGGCGTACCAGGCCTTTTCGGGCAGCGACAGGTCGACGTGGAACTCGCGCGACTGCGCATGCTTGTAGAAATAGGTCTTGCGGATCACGTCGGTCATGCGCGCCTCGATGACCTCGAGCCCGTTGTCCTCGAGGTAGCGCTCGATCTCGTGGTTGGCGCCGAGATGGAAATTGAGCAGGTACTCGCCCACGATGAGAACGGTCGGATGCGGGTTCGAGCGGTCGTACGGAACGGCGTCCATGATCGCAAGCGCGCGTTTGAAGCCCGTCGCCTGGCCTCTCAGCCCGGAGCGCTCCATGCCCTCGATAACCTCATCGAGCGCGCGGTCGAACGCAGCGTCCGCCGCGCCCTTCTCGAGCTCGTAGGGACGGATGCGCCTAAGCATGGCCTCGAGGGCATCGATCATGGGAAGACCGTAGGCGATCTGGATGCTCGGGCCAAGGCCGAGCTTGAAGCCCGGATGCGCATTGTGGGCATCGACGTCGTCGTTGGTGAGCACCGGAACATAGTCGTATCCCGCGTCGTCGAGCGCGCGGCGCAGCAGGGGCATGTAGTGCGTCAGGCGGCAGTCGCCGATATACTTGCCAGTCACCACGGCGACGTCGTGCGGGTCGTACTTACCGCTCTCGAGTGCCGCGAGCGCCTCGCCGATCACGATTTGCGCGGGGAAGCAGATGTCGTTGTGCACATAGCGTTTGCCCAGGCGGATGGCATCCTCGCGCCCGATGTCAAGGGCCTCGGCGCGCACGCCCTGATTGCGCATCGCCGCGGTCATGAGCCTGCAGAACGCATGGGAGGTGTTGGGGACCAGCGCGATCTTGTCGTGCCGGTCGCGCTTGGTGTACTTGACCTTATACGGGTCGTCGAGCGGATGGACCGCGTGCACCCGGGCGCCCTCGGCACGCTCCTCCGCGCGACGACGGTTGACCGACTCGATAAACGAACGCACGCGAATGCCCATGGGACCGGCGACGTCGCTCTCATCGAGCTTGATCATCATCGGAACCTTGGAGCCCATCTCGCCCATCATGCGCGCGATCTCGTCGGTGAGATACGCATCGTGGCCGCAGCCGAAGCTGCCCATCTGCACGAGCTCGAGCTCGGGCGTCGATGCGACGATGACCGCGCACGACAGCATGCGCGCATGGTAGTTGTTCACGATGTCGATGCGGCTGTTGGAAAGATCGACGTTGCAGACCCCCGGCACCGCATCGGGCGTCAGCACGGGGATGCCGCGCTCAGAGAAGAGCTTGGGCAGCCCGTGGTTGACCAGCGGGTCGTTGTGGTACGGGCGCGAAGCGATCACCACCGCGTAGCCGCCGTCCTCGCGCACGTTCTCGAGCACCTGTCTGCCGCGCAGCTGCAGCTGGTTCTCAAACGTCTCCTGCGCGCGGTCCGCCTGCTCGGTCGCCTTGGCAACCAGGTCGGCATCGATATCGAAGGTCTCCTTGCACCACGCCTTGAGCTGGCGGTTTCGGTCGCCCTCGTCGTACCAGTGGAACAGCGGCGTATCGAACGGAACGCCGAAACGCTCCTCCGGGTTATCGGAATTGCGCATCACGTAGGGGTATCCCTTTACGACGGCGCACATCCACTCGCTGGTAGAGGCGGTGTTTTCGGTGGGCACCGTCGTGATGATGGGCATGAAGATGCGGTCGACGCCGGCGTCGACGAGATCGCGGATGTGCCCGTGGACGAGCTTGGCCGGGAAGCACACGGTGTCGGATGTGACGTGCGCCAGACCGCGCTCGTACATCGCCTTGGTGCTGCGTCCCGAGACGCGCACCTTAAAGCCGAGCGTGCTGAAGAACGTCGACCAGAACGGCATGGTGTCCCAGAACTCGAGCACACGGGGAATGCCGATCGTGACATCGCGCCCCCCGCTGACGGGAACCGTGGGGTACGACTCGAACAGCAGCTTCTCGCGGTCGACAAAGAGATTGGGGGCAGCTGCGGTCCGGTCGCGCCCCGTGCCGGGTGCCTGTGCCTCGCAAGCACCCTGCGGACGCAGCTCCTCCGCCGCGGGAACCTCGCGCACGAGCTCATCCCATGAGATGGCGCCGCCGCGCGGGCAGCGATTGCCCGTGACGTAAAGCGAGCCGTCGCCAAATGCCACGACCGCGCGCTGGCAGCGGTTGTTGCACCGACGGCAGGTAACGCCGCCGAACTCGCGATGCTCGAAGCGCTCCACGGCATCGAGCCCGATAAACGACGTGCCGGCGTCGCCCTTGCGGCATTCCTCGCGCGCGAGCAGGGCGATACCGATAGCGCCCATCAGCCCCGGGTGGGGCGCACGCGTGACGGGTTTGCCCAAATACTGCTCGAATGCGCGCAGCACCGCGTCGTTTCGGAACGTGCCGCCCTGGACGACGACTTTGTCGCCCAGACGGTTGAGATTTGAAACGCGAATGACCTTGGTGAACACGTTCTCGATAATCGAACGGCAGAGACCGGCCATGATGTCGCCCGGACCCTTACCGCGCCGCTGCTCGGAAACGACGCTGCTGTTCATGAACACCGTGCAGCGGCTGCCGAGAACGGCGGGGGCTTTGGACGAAAATGCCTCGCTCGCGATATCCTCAACGGCTATTCCGAGGTTTTTGGCAAAACCCTCGAGGAACGAGCCGCAGCCCGCAGAGCACGCCTCGTTGACGACGATATCGGTCAGCACGCCGTGGTTGAGCCAGATGGCCTTCATATCCTGTCCGCCGATGTCGAGCACGAAGGTCGCATCTGGAACGCATGCGCACGCGGCGCGGGCGTGCGCGACCGTCTCGACCGTATGGTAGTCGGCGTGGAACGCGCGCGCGAAAAGCTCCTCGCCGTATCCCGTGGTGCCCACGGCATCGATCGCAAGCGTGACTCCCGCTGTCTCCCAGCGGTTCTTCAAGCTGACAAGACCCTGTTGGGCGACGTCGAGCGGTCTGCCGTTATTAGACGCGTAGAACGAATCGACAAGCTCACCCGCCTCATCGACCAGGGCGAACTTGGTCGTCGTGCTCCCCGAATCGATACCGAGCGCCACACGCACCGTCTCTCCGGGCGCATACGCATCCGGACCCTTTGCCGGCGTCTCTTTGCCATGGCGTGCCGTAAAATCCGCCTGCTCGGCAGGTGTGGCAAAAAAGGGCTGGGCAAGACGTCCCTCCCCGCTTGCGGGCGCGACCGTCTCGAGCTTATCCAGCCGGACAAAAGCGTCGGGAAGGTCGATCGGTTGGGACGATGCGAACATGTCGGTCAGCGACAGGGCGGCACCGCGCGCGACCATGATCTGCGGATCGCGCGGGACGATAACCTGATCGTCCGATAGATTCAGTTGCTCCCGGAACACGCGGACCAGCATGGGGTTGTAGGCGAGCGTACCGCCCTCGAAGATTACCGGCGGCTCGATGTCGATACCCTGGGCCAGACCGCCGATCGTTTGGCGGGCGACCGCGTGAAGCGCCGAAAGCGCCAGGTCGGTGGTAGGAATGCCCTCGTTGAGCAGCGGCTGGATATCGGTCTTTGCGTACACGCCGCAGCGGCCCGAGACCTCGTGGACGGTCGTTCCCCGGCTTGCGAGCTGCTCGAACTCGCCCGATTCGGTGCCGACCCCCATGAGCTTTGCCATCTCGTCGATAAATGCACCGGTACCGCCTGCGCACGAGCCGTTCATGCGCATGTCGGCAACCTCGATGTCTCCCTTATCGTTGGTGCGGAAGAAGATCATCTTGGCGTCTTGGCCGCCCAGCTCGATGGCGCAGCGCGTCTGCGGATAGAACCTGCTGATCGCGAGCGCGTTGGCGACCACCTCCTGAACGTACGAGGCGCCCAGCGCGGTCGCGATATCGCGCGCGCCCGAGCCGGTCACCGCAACGCGCAGCGACTCATGGGGAAAGCGCTCGGCGAGCTCGCCGAGCATGGCGCGCACGCTCGCTGTCTGACACGCCCCGTGGCGGCGATATCCCCACCACGCCTCGGTCATATCCTCGTGCATCGCGTAAACTTTGGTGGTCGTCGACCCTACGTCCAGTCCTACTAGCAACGCCATAATGCTCCGTCTCTCGCATTTTTCCTGCTAGAGATATACCACTCTACGTAATACAACAGACTGTTGTATTTAAACTCCGTATAAAAAGCGGCTGCCGAAACGCTTCAGCAGCCGCCGAATGCACCAACAGATTGTTCTGCGCGCTAGCACGTCGGGCAACGGAGCAGCACGGGCCCTCCGGTCATGCGCACCGCTCACGCCCGCGATGTCGCCGAGAGAGCTATCCACGCTTAGGGCTCCAACCAAGCAAGTCGCCCGCGCTCAGCAGATCCCTAAGCGAGCTACTCGCACTCAGGAGCCATAGCCTGCTCCAAGAGCTCGGCATGCTCCTCCTCGAAAACCGTCCCCACAGGGAAGGCGCGACGGAAGACGAAGCGGGAAATCGGACCGGCTACCAAAAGGTTCCACGGCAGCGCCATCACAAAATTATGCGGGATGTTGATCATCCAGATCGCGGGCACGGAATACAGGTTCGCAAGGATGCCGCCGGGTATGTGCGTCAGACCCTCGCAGGCACCGTACAGCGACATGATGATAACCATGGGGACGACCATGCAGGAGCCCACGGCGAGCGCCATGGCGCGCGGCGAGCTCTTGCCCGGAGTGACCAAGTACTTAAAGGCGAAACCCTTGGCAAGCGGGCTGGCGACGAACCGGTCGCAGCACACGGCAAAGATATAGGCAACGGGGAAGCCGAGCCACGCAGCGGCAACGACCTCGCCGTTGATGGCCCCGTGCTGCAGGGCAACGTTGTAGATGCTCATCCAGAGCACCATGCAAAAGCACATGATAAAGGTGAACAGCAGGCTCTCTCGTTTGTTGATAGGCATAAAGGGCAGATTCCTCTCTGTGTTGTACCGCGGCGCCACGCAACAAAAACGGGCGGGCAAGATGGAGCTGTTGGAACTTCATCTCGCCCGCCCGTGGTACGCGCGTCTGCGACTACTTATGTGGTGGAACCAGCCTAGCACGAAACGCATGCGCTTCGTAAGCGTTGAGTTTATGAAGATGCAGGGCACCGATAATCCCCCGACCCCATAAGTTGCGGTGGAATACGGACTGTTTTGACCCTTTAAGCAGCAATTCAGTCCCTATTTCACCGCAACTCATTTGGTGCAAAGTAACCTGTCCCCCTTGTACCAATTAGCTGGTGTGGCGCCAGCGAGGGTCGGTGAGCGTACGCGCCACACCCAGTCCAACGGGCAGAAACGCCACGATGAGCACTGCGCGCACAAACCAGCCGAGCATGTTGACCGTGTCGAAGGTGCACATGTAATACATAGAGCGATAGAGATACAGACCGGGCACCATAATGACAATCGAAGGCACCGTGAGGGCGATGCGCGGGTAGGTGAGCTTGACTTCGGCCAAGCTTGCCAGCAGACCCGATACCAGCGCGCCGATAAACGCTGCTGCCTCGGGAGGCATTCCCGTGCTGAGGCCCAGGAAGGGAATCATCGTCGGCGCATCGACAAGGGTCAGACGCAGGGTATTGGACACGGCGCCGATCAACCCAGCTGCCGCGGCCATCTTTACCGGGCTGTTGAACATCACCGAGAAGCCGAATACGCCAACGAAGCTCATCACCACGCGCAGGAGCGTAAGGGCAAGCGGCGAAAGGCCCAGTGGGGCAAAGTCGTCCGGCGCCAGGCCAACACACTCGGCAACCATCCAACCTACGAGCGTCGCCATCACAATAATCGATACGGCATATGAAAGGCGCTCGATACCGCTTCGCATGTCGAGCTTGGCGATGTCGAGGCCCGCCGTAATGAGCGGAAAGCCGGGAATCACAAAGAGCATGGCGCCGATATAGCCTTCTTGGTGCGACATTGCCCCCGGTATGACCTGGCCAAGGCCGAGCAATGCCAGCAGATACGAAACGCAAGCGAGCGCAACGCCGGTCGTCAGCGCGCTGAACTGACCAAGGCCTTGCTTGAGAATATGGGAGCGGGCAAAGTTGCCGACACCCGCGCCCACGAACGCGCATGCCATCTCAATAGGACCGCCACCAAGTAAAAAGACAAAGGCGCCACAGGCGCAGGCCGCCGCAAGGCCCTGTTGCCAAGGCGCGTAATCAGGTTTTGAACTCTCAACGGTCTTGAGCATCTCGTGGTATTCGTGCACGGTAAACCGGCGCCCATACGTCTCGATTTCCTTTAAGAAGCTCTCCATCATCCAAATGCGATGGGTATTGACTCCCGTTGTGGGCAGGCTGACAACCTCGTTAAAGCAGTGGCCATCTTCGATGCAGGTGCACTCAAACGACAGAAGACTTAAGTCAACGTGGATGGTGACACCGAGTACGGCGGCAACACGATTCATGGTATCGCGCACGCGCCAGGCACCCGTTCCGCTTGCCAGCATAAGCATGCCGGTGCGGCAGATGATGGATGATTTATCGGTGAGCGGCGCATCGACGGCAAGCTCATCGCCTGCCGTCACGATCTGGTGCCAGTCAGTTTTCATATGGAGCGCGCCGGCACGAACGCCGTGGTGCATGGGGGCTCTCGAAAGCAGCGAGTCAAGGCGCGAAGGCTGTGGGGGCTCCGTTGATTCGACCTCGTCCTCGTCGGGCTCTTCATCGACCAGATCAAATGAGTCAAGCGATGCCGGCTCGCGACGATCGATTAGCTCCTCATCCTCATCGTCAAAGTAATTGAACTGATCGAGCATGTCCTCTTCGATTGCACGCTCGCTCACATCGTCCATACAGGGGCTCCCTTCCTACCGACTAACCCCCATCCTAGGCGGCAACGGCTAAAGGAAACATAAAAGAGACGGCTGTCATGCGAGCCATGTGCTCAACAGCCGTTGGGCAGTCGTTTAAGAACGTCCCCAATGACTACATCGATGTTCTAAGTGTCAACCAAGTCAACGCCGCAGGTAGAGGACGGACAGCGAGCGACGTCCAGGGCGAACAAGTTGGCATGAAAAAGGCAAGGCATAGACCTTCTGGTCATGCCTTGCCTTTTGAATGACAAATTGTCGCCCTGGGCGGCGCGCAGCGTCAACTGGTTACGCGGGTTGGTAAACCCGCGTAACCACCTAGGTCGCGCCCTTGAAGTTGAACGTCAGATTGTCCAAATGCGGCCCGCGCAGCGTCGAGCCGTTACGCGGTTCGTAGAACCGCGTAACTAGTTAGTACATCTTTGCGCCGGCGGGGATGGAGGCGTCGAGCTGGATCAGGTTGAGGCGCTCCTCGCCCTCCTCCTCGTGGACAGCGCTGATCAGCATGCCGCAGCTGGGAATACCCATCATCTTGCGCGGAGGCAGGTTGGTGATGGCGAGCAAGGTCTTGCCAACCAGGTCCTCGGGCTCGTAATAAGCGTGAATACCGGAGAGGATGGTGCGGTCGGTGCCGGTGCCGTCGTCGAGCGTAAAGTTCAGCAGCTTCTTGGACTTCTTGACGGCCTCGCATGCCTTGACCTTCACAGCGCGGAAGTCGCTCTTGGAGAAGGTATCAAAGTCGACGAACTCCTCAAACAGCGGCTCAACGGCGATCTTGGAGTAATCGAGCGTGGGCTTAAGCGACTTAACGAATGGGCTCGCGGCGTTGCCGGCCTCGGCAGCCTTGGCGGCAGCGGCACCGGACTGGAAACCCTTCTCGGGCTTCATGTGCGGGAACAGCAGCACGTCGCGGATAGAAGCCTGGTTGGTAAGCAGCATGACCACGCGGTCGATACCAATGCCAATACCGCCCGCGGGAGGCATACCGTACTCGAGGGCGCGCACGTAGTCCTCGTCATACTCCATGGCCTCATCGTCGCCGCCGGCCTTCTCGGCCATCTGGGCGGCAAAGCGCTCGGCCTGGTCGACCGGGTCGTTGAGCTCGGAGAACGCGTTGGCGTACTCGTGGCCGGCAATAACCAGCTCAAAGCGGTGCGTCAGGCGCGGGTCGTCCTCAAAACGCTTGGCAAGCGGGCTGACCTCGATGGGGTAATCGCACACGAAGGTCGGGTTGACGATGGTGTCCTCGCCCAGCTCATCGTAGATCTCGGCGATAATCTTGCCGGCGGTCCACTCGGGCTTAATCTCCAGGCCCTTCTCGCGCGCGGCGGAAGCAAGCTCCTCGACCGGCGTGTCGATGGTGACCTGCTTGCCGAGCACATCGGAGACGATGTCGGTCATGGGACGGCTGGCCCACTCACCAGAAAGGTCGATGGTCTGGCCCTGGTACTCGATGACCTCGGGGTTGCCGATGGCCTTGTTAGCCGCCTTAATGACGCCCTGGGCGAGCGCCTTCATGCCCTCGAGGTCGGAGAAGGCACGGTAGGCCTCCATCGTGGTGAACTCGGGGTTGTGGGTGAGGTCCATGCCCTCGTTACGGAAGATGCGGCCGATCTCGAACACGCGCTCAAAACCACCGACGATGCAGCGCTTGAGGTGCAGCTCGGTGGCAATACGCAGGTAGCACTCCTGATCGAGCGCGTTGAAGTGGGTAATGAACGGCTTGGCAGTAGCGCCGCCCTGGATGGTCTGCAGGATGGGGGTCTCGACCTCCATGTAGCCGTCGGACTCCATAAAGCGACGGAAGGTGGAGAGAATCTGCGAACGCTTACGGAAGGTCTCGCGAACGTCGTCGTTGGCGATCAGGTCAACATAGCGCTGGCGATAGCGGGTCTCCTTGTCGGAAAGACCGTGGAACTTCTCGGGCAGCGGACGAACGGCCTTGGAAAGCAGGGTCGCGCTCTTAGGGGCAACGGAAAGCTGGCCGCGCTGGGTGCGCACGACCACGCCGGTCACGCCCAGGATGTCGCCCAGGTCGAGGGCCTTGAGCGTATTCCAGGCAGCCTCGTCCATGTCGTTGATGCGGCAGAACAGTTGAATCTCGGCAGTCGCATCGCGCACGACGATGAACATGATCTTGCCCTGACCGCGCTTGGCGACCACACGGCCGGCGATCTTCACGACATCCTCGGTGTCCTCACCATCGGCAAGATCGGCGTACTTAGTCTCGATATCGGCGACGTAGTCCTCAAGCTCAGAGTGCTCGGGATAGGGGTTCTGGCCCGCCTCGAACAGGGCGGCGCGCTTGGCCAGGCGGGTGGCGCGCTCGTCGTTGAGCGTCGATGCCTGATCGGCGGCGTTCTGGTTCTCTGCCATAAGTTAGCTCCTCAAACTAAAACGCTCCCCAGGATTCGGTCCCAGGGAGCGAAAACATACCTTTACGCGGGACCGTGGTCTAGCGTGCGATCTTGGCGATGGTGTAGACGCGAGTCTTGCCGGAAGGCGTAACGACCTCGACGGAGTCGCCCTCGCCGTGACCGATGATGGCGTGACCGACCGGAGACTCGTTGGAAATCTTGTGCTCGAGCGAGTTGGTCTCGGTGGTACCAACGAGCGTGACTTCCATGACCTCGCCGTTGGGATCAATCAGCGAAACGGTGGAACCGATGGAGACGGTCAGGTCGCCCGTGGTGGCAGCAACCTGAGCGTTGGCAAGAATGGCCTGGATCTCGGCGATACGAGCAGCATTCTGGGCCTGCTTGTCCTTGGCGGCATCGTACTCGGAGTTCTCCGAAAGGTCGCCGAACGCGCGGGCTTCCTTGATGTCCTCGACGATCTCCTTGGCGTAATCGCCCTCACGCCAGGCGAGCTCCTCGACGAGCTTCTGGCGGCCCTCAGCGGTCAGTACGATCTGGCTTGCGTCCATACGGATATCTCCCCAACTCTGATCAAACAATCAACTGTCAACAAAACGAAAAAGACCGGCTAGCCTGCGGGCAAGCCGGTCAGGTGCTCACCCCAAAGGGATGGGACTACTCTGCGTCCGCGTCGCTGTCCTCTGCCTGCTTCTTCTTGGCAGCAGCGAGCTTGGCCTCGAGCTCAGCGATCTCCTTGTCCTCCTCGGACTGCTCGACCACGACCTCCTCGGCCTGCTTGGTCTCGGCCTTATCGTCGCCCTCCATACCCTCACGGATATTCTTGACGGTAGAGCCGAGGGACTTGCCGAGCTTCGGCAGGTTCTTGGGCCCGAAGATAATCAGGACAACGACGAGAATAATGATGAGCTCAGGAGCCCTCAGTCCAAACATGTAGACCTCCACAATACAGCGAGACAAGCTCGAATGAGTATACCGCGGGTATCGCGGTATCACAACACTAGCTAAAAAAAGGGACCGCAAGAAGCGGTCCCTCCTCATGCTCTGGTCGGGTTGACTGGATTTGAACCAGCGACCCCTGCGTCCCGAACGCAGTGCTCTACCAAACTGAGCCACAACCCGTTAGCTCGACTATAGTAACAAAGATTTTCGCCGCGTGCTAGAGAAATTTTTATTTCTTTGGCGCGTCGATTTGAACCGTGTTGGGAATAAGCTCAGTCGCGCAGGCCCACCAGCCATTTTGCCGGGCAGCATCGGCAAGCCTTTCGGCCGTGGCGGCGGTGTCGCAAATGGCAAACGAGCAGGCACCCGATCCGCACACATCTACAGCAACGGTTCCGTCCTGTTTACGCAGCCAGTCGAGGACCGTTTGAATCTGCGACTCCATCTGTGCGGAAATGACACCCAGATTGTTATGGATGAGTGCATATGCCGTCTCGGCATCACCAGCACGCAAGGCAGAAGCTATCGCGCCGGGCTTGTCCGCAGGCACCGGGGCCTCGTCAAAACGTCGATAGGCTTCAATTGTCGAAACGCTTGCCTCGCGCGGCTTGACCAGCACGACGGGCGTCGCGGGCAGCGCGGGGTACTCAGTTGCCAGCACGTCTCCCCCACCTACGTAAAACGCAGGGCTCGCGTGCAAAAAGAACGGGACGTCGGCACCAATGCCCCGCGCAATGTCATCGAGCGCTGGGTCGGTGCGATCAATGCCCCAGAGCTCCGCCAAGGCGACAATGACCGCGGCCGCATCCGTCGAGGGGCCGCCCAAGCCGGCGCACAATGGAATGCGTTTCTCAATCGTCACGCAGATGTTTGCCTCGCGACCATAATGCTCGGCCATAGCAACCGCAGCCCGATACGCCGTATTCTTTTGCATGGGAAAATCTGATGCTGGAACCGTCTGGACGGTCAGCGCCTGCGCCGGCGTGACCGTCACGGTATCGGAAAGACCGACGGCCGCCATCAGGGAATCGACCCTGTGGTAGCCGCGGTCATCGCGCTCGGTATGAACCCCCAGGTAGAGGTTAATCTTTGCCGGCGCGGAAAGAGTCAGGGACCGATCGGTCACCGTTAATGCTCCTCGAGCTGATTGCCGAGCGGGGTAAAGATGTGCTCGCCGCTCTCGGGGTCGAACAGCTCGACCTGACCGGTGAGGACATCGATATACTGGTAGGACTGACGCGACTTGCGGCCGCGACGCTCGTCAACCTCGACGATAAAGACGGCGGGGTGGACGCTCTTGATGGTGCCCATGCGCTCGACGACGCGGGTACGGCCCATGTTGGCCTTCACCTTGACGCGATCGCCCACCATATCGGTCAGCTTCTCGTGGATGTCGTCGACGTGATTGACTTCCATCTCTTCCATGAACAGGGCCTCCAGAAGGTGCAATTCAAAAAGGGGATAATACCCCTAAGATAGACAAAACTCTAATACTATAGCACCCTGTTGTGGCCATACGCAAGTAGCTAAATAAGCCCCGTCCCAAATACGTACCAGACGACAACCTCGCATGACCAGTTGTTACGCGGTTTGGTAAAACCGCGTAACCTAAAGGTTGTCGGTGTCCAAGACGATGGTGAATGGGCCGTCGTTGACCAGGTCGACCTTCATGTCGGCGCCAAAGATACCGTGCGCCACATGCTCAACGTCCTCGTGCACAAGCGTCAGGAAGTACTCGTAGAGCTCGTTGGCAACATCGGGTGCGCCGGCATCCGTAAACGACGGACGGCGACCGTGGCGGCAGTCGGCGAACAGCGTGAACTGCGACACCACGAGCACCTCGCCGTCGACATCGGCAAGTGCCAGATTGGTCTTGCCGTTCTCGTCCTCGTTGATACGCAGCCCGCGGAGCTTGCCCCACAGCTTGTCGGCCTCGGCATGCGTATCGCCATGGCCCACACCCAGCAGCACCAGGTAGCCGCGTCCAATGCGGCCCACGCACTCGCCGTCGACCGTCACGCCGGCGTTGAGCACGCGCTGCACCACCGCACGCACGGTCTACTCCTCGCCCGTCAGCTTGGCGGACAGATGCTCGAGCGCGTGGAAACGATGGCTGATGGCGTTCTTCTCGTCAGCCGTCAGCTCGGCCATGGTCTTGCCCGGCGTGTCGACCGGCAGGAACAGCGGGTCGTAGCCAAAGCCGTGATCGCCGCGGCCCTCGTGCGCGATAACGCCCTCGCAGGCGCCCTCGCCATAGGTGACCAAACCGTCCGTGTCGATGAGCGCGACGACGCTCATAAAGCGCGCAGTGCGGTCCTCGTCGGCCACGCCCTCCAGATTTACGAGCAGCTTGGCGTTGTTGGCGGCATCGTCTCCGTGCACGCCCGCATAGCGCGCGCTATACACACCGGGCTCACCGTCCAGCGCGTCGACGACCAAGCCCGAATCGTCGGCAATGGCCATAAGGCCCGTCTCCTCAACCGCGGCTTGGGCCTTGATGATGGCGTTCTCCAAAAACGTCGTGCCGTTTTCCTCGGGATCCTCAAAATCACCCAGCTGGCCGAGCGCCACAAAGCGCACCTCGGGCATGACCTTGCCCAAAATGGCCTCGATCTCGGTGAGCTTATGGGCGTTGCCCGTTGCCACGACGATGGTCGCCGCCGGGTCGAGGGTGTCGATGTCAATCTTCTCAAGTGCCATGACTGGCCTCCTTGTCTCTATAGCAAGCCGCGTGAGGGGCGTTTGGGCACTTGACCCCTCCCCTCTCAGGCGATCGGACCTTTCAACGCAGCATTTCAGCAGATAAAACCTACCAAAATAAACCTGTCCCTTTTTGGCAGGTTAGGCGATGGCTTGGCGCTGAAGCTCGATGAGCTCGGCGATACCCTTGTCGCCCAGGTCAAGCAGGGCGTTGAGGCGTTTGCGGTCGAAGGGCGCCTGCTCGCCGGCGCCCTGGAGCTCGATCATCTCACCGGTATCGGTGGCGACGAGGTTCATGTCGACCTCGGCATGACTGTCCTCGGAATAATCGAGGTCAAGCAGCGTATTGCCGTCGACAACGCCCATAGAGATGGCAGCCACCTGGCCGGTAAGCGGGATGCGCTCGATCTTGCCCGCCTCGACCCACATGGCGAGGGCGTCGTGCAGCGCCACCCAGGCGCCGGTGATGCTCGCTGTACGCGTGCCGCCATCGGCCTGAATCACATCGCAGTCGACGGTGACGGCGTACTCGCCGAGCGCCTTCATGTTGACGACGGTACGCAGGCTGCGGCCAATGAGGCGTTCGATCTCCATGGAGCGACCCTTGCGGTTGGCGTGCTCGCGCTTGCAGCGCTTGCCGGTCGACGCCGGCAGCATGGCGTATTCCGCGGTCACCCAGCCGGCCTTAGCTCCCTTTCGCCAGCCCGGCACACCCTCCTCGATAGTGGCGGCGCACAGCACGCGCGTGTCGCCGAACTCGGCCAAACACGAGCCGTGGGCGTGCTTCATGACGCCACGGGTGAGCTTAACGGAGCGCAACTCGTTGGCGGCGCGACCGTTGGCGCGGTTGACCTGCATGTACTCCATAGAAATTTCCTTTCGGCAAAAGATGTGGCGAAGGCTTTGGCGGCTGCCTTACATCTATTTCAGCTCATCGATATCGATATGTTCGATGCTCTTGAGCGGCTGACCAAAGATAAAGCTGCCCGCCACCGCAAACTCGGCAATGTTATCGGCCGTCGTGGCAAAACGATGCTGCGGCTCGGCGGCGTCGCCCGCCAGCTGCTCGCGGCGCGTGAGGATATCGGTCAGCTCGCGCGTGGTCTCCTCGGCGGAACTCACGACGCGCACCCCAGGCCCCAGCGCATGGCGGATAGGTCCCACCAACAGCGGGAAATGCGTACAGCCGAGCACCACGGTGTCGATACCGTGGTCGCGCAGCGGCTCAACCGTGGCACCCACCAGCGCACGCACGGCAGGCGTATCGAAGATGTCCTCGTTCTCAAGCCACTGTTCCTGCAGATGTGCACCCGAGGCGAGCTCGTGTTCGACAACCTCGACAAAGCTCGAGGCAGGACAGCCGTATACATCGACGCCGGCATCTAGATCCTGAATGGCGCGCGTGTAGGCGCCCGAGCGAATGGTGAGGTTGGTAGCGAGCACGCCCACGCGACGCGTACGCGTGCTGTTGATTGCCGCACGGGCACCCGGCGCGATCACGCCGATCACGGGAACGTCGAGCACCTGCTGGGCCAAACGCAAGGCCGCAGCGGTCGCCGTGTTGCAGGCGATGACCATAATCTTGACGTCGTGCTTCGAAAGCCAACGACCCGCCTGCAACGCAAACGAGCGCACTTCATCCTCGGTGCGGGTGCCGTAGGGGCAGCGCTTGGTGTCGCCAAAGTAGTAGACGGACTCGTGCGGCAGCGCCGTCGCAATCGCGCGCGCAACCGTCAGACCGCCCAAACCAGAATCGAACACGCCAATCGGGCGCGTGTCGCCTGCCGGATTCTCGATATCGGACATTACCTCACCAGTCTCTCTCGAAAAGACATGTCCAAGTGCGGCGGCGCCGCGCTACGAACGCGCCGCGACCAGCAGCTCTGCCGTCGCCGCCCAACCGTCGACAATTTTGCCGCGCGTAACGAAAGCGTTCTCGCAAGCAGCCAGGAACTCGGGCGCGCCGGCGCTCGTCAGGCCATTCTCGACCAGGCAGAACGTGCCCACGTGATCGGCCATGTAGAAGTCGGACTCGGAGTCGCCGAGCGCCAACGTCTCCTCGCGCTCGATCCCCAGGTGCTCGCAGAAGCGCGCAATGGCGACGCCTTTGTTGAGGCCCGCGGGGTTGATGTTGAATGCGCGACCGTCCTCGACGCGATCGAGCTCGAGCGTCGTCGGCTTGGACAGATGCGTCAGGTGACCGTTGCAGGCCCACACCAGGCCGCAGCCAGCCTCGTCCAGGATGGCCTGAACCTCATCGTCGGGCACATCGCCGCGCATGCCGACGGTGACCTCACGGTACTTGTAGCCGGTCGACATGTCGTTGTGATACTCGATCTTGTGCGGCCAGCGGGCGAGGATCTTCTCGCACACGCCGGTCTGCTCGATCACCTGGTGCGGCGTGAGGCCGCAAGAGGGGTCGTAGGGCATGTCGCCGGTCAGATACTCCCAATCGTTGGCTTTGAGGTCGTACATGACCAGGCCGCCCATCTCGCCGATGTAGGAGTTGAGGCCGAGCACGCGCGCGTCCTCGTGGATCATGGTACGGTTGCGGCCCGAGGTGGGAACCACCTGAATACCAGCGCGAGCGAGCGCCACGACGGCCTCGACGAGTTTGGTCGAGGGGTTGCCGTCGTTGTCGCGTAGCACGCACGAGCCGGGTGCAAGCATCGTGGCATCCAGGTCGGTAAAGACGTACTTGACCGTGGCCAAGCGCTCGCGCATCTCGCCCGAAAGCTCGGCAACGGTCGGCAGGGTATTGTGGGACATGGTTACTCCGTTTACGTAGAAGGGTTTGGACTTGGACCGCATGTTTTGATTGAGGGAACACGCTTATGGCGACAGCGCACTCAGGGCGCCGCCGCCATCATGGTTCATTAGTCAAACTGGGTAACATCGATCAGGCGATTGGCCAGCGAAAGGTCGCTCTCGATGGGCACGAACTCGTCGCCCACGTGCATGAGCTCCTCGTCACCCTTTGCCAGCAGCAAGACAATGGTGGGAGCATCGGGGTTGACGTACTCCTCGCGCGCCGCCTTGAACGCCGCATGCACAGCGGCTTCGCGGTCGAGGATGATCTTGTTCGGCGTATCGTCGGGAACATGCTCGGCAAGCTCGCGACAGACCTTCATCGGGTCCTCGTGAGCTGGATCCTCGTTGGCAAAGATCATCAGGTCGGAATACGGTGCGGCCTCGCGCGGAAGCTGCTCGCGGCGCTCCTGCGCCTTGCCGCCGGCAGCGCCAAACAGCGCAATGACGGGGCTAGCGGGAAACGCGCGCTTCACCGACGAGAAAAGCGAACGGAACGAAAGCTGGTTGTGTGCATAGTCGACAACGCAAATCACGCGGCCGTCCTTCGACTCCACGACCTCCATACGGCCCGGCACACGCAGTTTGGAGAGGCCCTTCTTGATAGCCTCGATACCGATGCCGATCTCGCGCGCAGCGGCGATAGCGACCAGCGCGTTTTCCACGTTAAAGTCGCCCGCGATGCCCAGCAGGACCTTCTCCCCCATCTCGGACTCGTCGGCACACAGGCCATGCAAGTTGAACTCGATGCTAAAGCCGACCATGCGTACGTCGCTTGCCCACAGGCTCGCCTCGGGATGCTCGACGCCAACGGTCACCAAGCGATCGGCCGTCGACGCTGCCTCCAGCACACGGTCGGCCTCTTCGGTGCCCAGATTCACCACGGCGGTCTTTGCCTGGTCAAAGATCCTGAGTTTGCTCTCAAAATAATCCTCAAACGTGGGGTGTTCAATCGGCGAGATGTGGTCGCGGCCGATGTTGAGGAAGCACGCCACGTCAAACGGCAGATTCTCGACGCGTTGATACTTGAGCGCCTGGCTCGAGACCTCCATGACCATGGACTGGCGACCGGACTCACGGCAGTTGGCGATATGGCGCCAGACCTCGGGAGCCTCGGGCGTGGTGTTGGTGCTCTCGTAGCACTCGATACCATCGTCGGTGTTCACCGAGCCGATCATGCCGCAGGACTCGCCCGCCGCCTTGATGATGGACTGGAGCATAAAAGCGGCCGTGGTCTTTCCCTTGGTGCCGGTGATACCCAGGATCTTAACGTCGTGGTCGGGGCGGTTGTAGACCTCCGGCGGCAGCAGGGCCATGGCCGTGCGTACGCTATCAACAACCAACATCGCAGCACCGCTCTCCTGCGCCAGCGGCTCCAAAGACTCGACCAGCGACTCTTCGCACACAAATGCGACGGCGCCCGCATCGAACGCCATGCTCAAAAACGCGGGCTTAAAGGCAGCGCCCTTGCAAAAGAACACGTCACCCGCCGAAACCGCGCGCGAATCAAACGAACAGCCGGTCACGGCGCGCTCGTCAACCTGCTCCGAAGCACGCAGCTCGCCGCACACATCGAGCAGCTTGGCAAGCGTATCGACCGTGGTCACGGTCGCGGAATCCGAATGGTGCATCTTTCACCTTTCTCAGCCATTTGGCAGGGACGGTTTTCATAGTAACTGAAACGTGCTCGCGCAAAAACGGCTCCCGGAGGAGCCGTTACGCACAGGCATTCGTAAGCCGAGACTAGGCAGCCTTAACAGAAGGCTGGCCCTCGTCGATAAAGAAACGCTTGTACCACACCAGGAACACGAGCGGCGTATAGATCTTGCGCTGGAAATCGCCCTTGCCCGCAAAGTGCAGATCGAGCAGGTGCATGAGTTCGTCGGTATTGAAGAACTCGCTTGCCCACGGCGCAGTGAAGTACTCCTTGACATAGTCGTACCACTTTTGCTCGCGCAGCCAGTAGACAATCGGCACCGGGAAGCCCACCTTGGGACGGGTGGCCCACTCATCGGGCAGCGACTTGTTGGCAGCGTGGCGGAGTACCTGTTTGTTGCCGTTCTCGTTGATGCGGTAGCGGTCGGGAATGTGCTCGGCGAACTCCATGACTTTGCGGTCCAGGAAGGGCACGCGCAGCTCCAGTGAGTGTGCCATGCACATCTTGTCGGCCTTGAGCAGAATGTCGCCCGGGAGCCACATGTTCATGTCCAGGTACTGCTTCTTGACCAGTTCGGGCTGACCCTTCACGCGTGCGTAGATGGGTGCAGCGAGCTCAAAGGCGCCGTCGCCGGTGTTGTACTCGGGCTTGAGCACGCCGTCGACCTCGCGCTCCGGCCATACCAGAGCCTGTCCCAGGAACGACTTCTCGGGGATCTCGGCACCCTTGACCAGGAAGTTATGTCCCTTGAAGTACGGCATATGCAGCGCCAGGTTACCGAGCGCGCGACGGATGGGCAGCGGCACCATCTTTTTGTACTTGCGCACCGGGACCGTATCCTCGTAGTAGGCGTAGCCGCCAAAGAGTTCGTCGGCGCCTTCGCCCGAAAGCACGACGGTAACGTCCTTGCGGGCCATCTCGGCCAAGAACCACAGCGGCACGGAAGACAGGTTGGACTGCGGCTCGTCCATGTGATACTGGATGTCCTCGAGCGCACCGAAGAACTCGTCGGCGGTAATCATCTTGCGAACGTTTTCGACGCCGAGCTTATCGGAAAGCTCCTTGGCGTAGTTGGTCTCGTTAAAGTTCTTGTAGTCAAAGCCCACCGAGAAGGTCTTGTCGGGCATAAGGCAAGCGGCGATGTAGCTGGAGTCGACGCCACCGGAGAGGAACGACGCGACCTTGACGTCGGCGATACGATGGGCCTCGACACTCTCGTGCACGACCTCGTCCAGCTCATCGACATACTCTTCGAACGGCTTCTCGACGGCAGAGTAATCGCAATCCCAGTAGCGCTCGATGTTCATCTTGCCGGTCGGGATATCGACGGTAAAGTAGTGCGCCGGCGGCAGCTTGTAGACACCCTCGAAGAAGGTCTCCTCGGTTGCCGAATACTGCAGCGTCATGTACGGACGCAGAGCCTTTTTGTTGACCGCCTTGTGGAAGTGCGGGTAGTCCAGGAAGCTCTTGATCTCGGAACCAAAGAGCACGCCCGGAGCGCCGTCGCCCGCATCGGCCATGGGATAGTAGTAGAGCGGCTTGATGCCAAAGATGTCGCGGGCGCCAAAAAGCTTGTTCTTCTTTTTGTCCCAGATGACGAAGGCGTACATACCGCGCAGGCGATCGAGAACGGCCTCGCCCCACTCCTCGTAGCCGTGCAGGAGGCTCTCGGTGTCGGCGCCGCAGTGGAACTTGTAGCCCTTGGCCTCGAGCTCGGAACGGAGTTCTTGGAAGTTGTAGATCTCGCCGTTGAAGACAATGACGACGCTACCGTCCTCGTTGGCCATGGGTTGGGCGCCAGCCTCGGTCAGGTCGAGGATCGACAGGCGGCGGAAGCCGAGGGCAACGCGGCCGTCGATAAACTGACCGCCCATGTCGGGACCGCGATGGACGATGCGGTCCATCATCTTGGTGAGCACCTCGGATTGGTTATCCGTCCCACCGACAAAACCGACAAAACCGCACATATACTATCCCCTCTGCTGTTGCTGGGCATCAAATCGAATCAGTAGCTTTTGAGTATACCCGAGGGCGTAAAGAGGGGCGGAATGTTCAGGCAATCTCAACTGAATCAGCTCCGCTGTGACACGCGCCGGTTACCTTTAATGGATATGAGGTGAATGGGGCGATTGTTTTGCTATACTCTCTCCGCACGGGCGATTGGCGCAACGGTTAGCGCAGGTGCTTTACACGCACAAGGCTGGGGGTTCGAATCCCTCATCGCCCACCACTGATTTGATAGGCTCCCAGCAATGGGAGCCTTTCTTTTTTGTGCCCGGTGCGTGGGATTCGAACCCGCAAGGGTGCGGAGCTGAGGAAACGCGAAGCGTTTCCAGCGCAGCACGCGAGGAGCGGAGCGACGAAGCGGGGCGCGGGCGGCGCCAGCCGCACGCGGACATCCCTCATCGCCCACCACTGAATTGTTAGGCCTCCAGCGATGGAGGCCTTTCCTTTTTCATGCCCAGCGCATGGGATTCGAACCCGCCAGCACGTCTGTCACAAAGGCCGTGGTCAAAAAATGGCAAAAATGAGTACTGCTACTTTGTTTGCAACATATAAAAAGACAGGATTTGCTTAAGTTACGCAACATATGTCCATTATAAGGACTAACAGTTAGATCAAAATCGTGTATTCATCGCCATTTCGACTTGATATCTGGCCTTATTAGTCCAAAACTGCTGCTACCAAATCGGTAGCAGTACTCATATTTACTGTTTTTTGGTCAGCAGGTCCCCCTTGCCTTAGCAAATCTAAGGCAAAACGGGCTCCAGACCGCTGAATCATGCCGCATAGGGCACGTCAGTAGTCCGGAACCCGGTCCAAATTGAGTTATTGCACCGCGTTAGCCCAAGACACCCGACAGGATCTCAATCAGACTATCAACGTCGGCTTCCTCGCAGACGAGCGGCGGCAGGAAACGCAGCGTATGGGCACCCGTAGCGTTAATCACGGCACCGGCGGCCAGCGCGCGGGCAACAATATCATGCGCATCGCCCGCAGCATCATCCAAATCACAGCCGAGCATCAAGCCGCGGCCACGCACCTCGGTCACGTGCGGCAGCTTAGCGAGCTTTGCCTCCATATAGGCGCCTACCTTGGCAGCATGGTCGGCATAATCGCCGCGCACGAGCGCGGAGAGCGTCGCGGCACACGCCGTGATGGCCAGGCAGCTACCGCCAAAGGTCGAACCATGATCGCCGGGCTTAAAGACGTCGGCGATTTCCTTCTTTGCCACCACGGCACCCATGGGCACGCCGTCGGCAATGCCCTTGGCAAGGCTCATGATGTCAGGCTCCACGCCATAGGTTTGGAATGCAAACGGCTTGCCGGAGCGGAAGATGCCGCACTGGACCTCGTCGGCGATAAGCACGGCGCCCACTTCGTGTGCCAGGTCGCGCGCCGTAGCCATAAACTCCTCGGTCATGGGATGCACACCGCTCTCACCCTGGATCGGCTCGAGCATCACGGCACAAATTTCGCTCCCCAGCTGCTTAAAGATCGCACGCAGCTCATCCACATCGTTGGGCGTGCAGGCCACAAAGCCACCCGGCAGCGGACGGAAGCTGTCCTGCAGCCAATCCTGCATGGTGGCGGCAATGGTCTCGAGCGTACGGCCGTGGAAGCCGCCGCGCATGCACACGATGGTGTTGCCGCCATTACCGGCACGCTTGGCGTACAGGCGCGCGAGCTTCATCGAGCCCTCATTGGCCTCGGCGCCAGAGTTGGCAAAGAAGGTCTCCCACACCTGCTCATCCGCAGCCGGGGCACCAAGAGCAGCTGCCGTGGTCTCATCGCCGGCGGCAATGGCATCGGCAAGCACGCGCGCACCATCTACGTCGTCGTTAGCAAGCTTGGACAGCAGCGCCGCGACCTGTCCGCGCTGCTCGATGTAGAAGTAATTGGAGACATGCATGAGCTTTTTGGTCTGTGCCTCGAGCGCCGAGAGCACAGCCGGGTCGCCATGACCTAGGCTGCACACGCCGATGCCGGCAAGAAAGTCAAGGTACTCACGGCCATCGTCGCCGGTGAGCTTCATGCCGTGACCCTCGACAAACTCGACCGGAGAGCGGCCAAAGGTATGCATAACGTAATGGGATTCAAGCGATTGCTGAGCTGCAAGTGACATGAGATGCCTTTCGTTGGGCGCCAGACGGCGCGGGGCTATGGGTGCAGGAATGGGGCGGCTGAGGGTCAGCTAGACCGTCTGAAGCTTCTCGACCTCGTCAAGGTTCTCGGTCAGACGCGCAGCAAACGTCGAAAGCGGATGCGGATGCGTATCGAACTCGTAAGCCGTCTCGGTGGAATGGATCACGGTGCCGACGCCGGCATCGGTCAGCAGCTCCAGGAGCAGCGAATGCGGCGTAGTACCGTTAATGATGTGGGCACGAAATACGCCGCCGGTAAGCGCATCGACGGCCGCACGCAGCTTGGGAATCATGCCCTTATCGACCTCGCCGCCGTAGAGCATCTCGTTAACCTCGTCGAGCGTTAGGTTGGAGATAAGCGAGTCCTTGTCGCTAAAGTCCTTGTACAGGCCATCGACATCGGTCAAAAAGATCGCCTTATGCGCGTGGAGCGCCGCGGCAACGGCACCGGCGGCGGTGTCGGCGTTGATGTTGAAGAAACCGCCGTCCTCCCCCGCCGCGACGGTAGCGATGACGGGGATGTACTCGCTATCGAGTAAGCGCTCGATATAGTCGGTGTTGACGTGCGTCACTTTGCCCACGCGACCGAGCTCGGGGTCGAGCGGCTCGGCGATGAGCGTGCCGGCATCGCTGCCCGACACGCCCACGGCCAGGTTGCCGTGGTGGTTGATGGCAGCAACCAGCTCCTGGTTAACCTTGCCGCCCAGCACCTCGCGCACGATATCCATAGTCGCCGGCGTGGTCACGCGCTGGCCGTTCTTAAACTCGACGGGAATATCGTAATGGCTCAGCGCCTCGTTGATAGCCTTGCCGCCGCCGTGCACGATGACGGGGCGCATACCGATGATCTTGAGCAAAACGATGTCGCTCATCACGTCGCGGCGCAGCTGCTCATCAACCATGGCGGCTCCGCCATATTTGATAACAACCGTCTTGCCGGTCAGGTTCTTAATCCACGGCAGCGCTTCGAACAGCAGCTGCGCGGTTGCTTCGTTGGATTCGCTCGAACGACAATCGCGTGCGAATTTCATAATCTGCCTCGTCTTTCGTATCGTTATCGCGCCGTGCTCCGCTGTCCGCAATCGCGGCAAGATGCGCAGCGTGCCTGGAATCTAGGAACGGTAATCGCCGTTGATGGAGATGTATTCATGCGTGAGATCGCAGGTCCACACGGTCGTTGCCGCGTCGCCTGCGCCCAGGTCGGCCGAGATCACGATCTCGGGCGCCTCGAAACGTCGTAGAGCCTCGTCCTCGTCAAAGGGAACAGTCAGACCATCGCGACAGACAGGCATACCCATCATGTCGATGGAAACGTCTTCCTGATTAAACTTCACGCCGCACTTGCCAAGCGCCATGGCAACGCGGCCCCAGTTGCAGTCGTGGCCGGCGATGCAGGTCTTAACGAGCGGCGAGTTGGCAACGGCACGAGCGGCGATATCAGCTTCCTCGTCGTTGGCGGCTCCGGTAACGTTGACCGTAACAAGCTTGGATGCGCCCTCGCCATCGGCGGCAATATTGCGCGCCAGGCTCTCGCACACCTCGTGCACGGCAAATGCCAACTCGTCAAAGGCATCGGAGCCCTCGACGATAGGCTCGGCATCTGCGGCAGCGGCGCCAGAGGCAAGCATGATGCAGGTGTCGTTGGTCGAGGTGTCGGAATCGACCGTTACCTTGTTAAAGGTCTGCTTGACGGTCGAGAGCAGCAGGGCATGAAGTGCCGCAGACTCGACGGGGGCATCGGTGGTGATAACTGCGATCATGGTGGCCATGTTGGGCATGATCATGCCCGAGCCCTTGCACATTCCGCCCACCGTATAGACATTGCCCGCATGACCCGCAGCCTCGCTGACGTAGGACACGGCGTACTCCTTGGAGTGCGTGTCGGTCGTCATGATGGCACGAGCGGCATCGGCGCCACCGTGGGCGAAGAGCGCCTCGTAGGCAGCAGGAATGGCGGTCTCAAACGTGTCGATCGGCAGAATCTGGCCAATCACACCCGTGGAGGCAACCAGAATCTGCTGGGGCTCGCAGCCGATGACCTGCGATGCGATGTTGCACGTCTCGCGCGCGCATGCAAGGCCGGTCTCACCCGTGGCGGCGTTGGCATTGCCAGAGTTGACCGAAACGCCGGCGATGATACCGTAACCCTTGTCGGCACCGCCCAGGTTGGCACGGCTCACTTGCACGGGCGCCGCGCAAAAGCGATTGGTGGTAAACACGCCGGCACCGGGACAGGGTTTATCGGGCACGACGAGCGCGTAATCCAGACGCTCGGGGTTCTTGCGGAACCCAGCGTGGATGCCCGCAGCTTTAAAACCAGCCGCAGCCGTAACGCCACCCTCGACGGCGCGAATCTTGATATCAAACAGCTCGGTATTCATCGTCTTTATGACTCCTTATGTCAAACAAAAAACGGACATCGGTTGGTGCGCCATGCCAGCCGTGATCATGAGACCAGCTTAAGAGTGGCGCCCCACTCGATGCCCGACTACCAAATCGTTAACGATCGAATGTGCTACACCGGGCACGCCACTGTGGGCAAGCCTCGTCGCTCGTCAAAGCCAAAGACGATATTGGCGCACTGGACCGCTTGGCCCGCAGCGCCCTTGCACAGATTGTCGATGGCGCCCGTCGCCACCAGCACGCCCGCGCGCTTGTTGAACGCAAGGCCAATCTGGGCGGCGTTGGTGCCGACGACCGAAGCCGTCTTGGGCTGCTGGCCGGCATCGAGCACGCGCACAAAGGTGCGTCCAGCGTAGAACTGCTTGTAATAGTCGACGACATCCTCAAGAGCCAGGGAGTCGATGGCCTGCGGCGTGAGCGGCAGCGTCACCGTGGAGAGCAGGCCGCGCTTGAGCGGTGCCAGATGCGGGGTGAAGACGACGCGATCGGTCAGGCCAAGGATTTGCTCAATCTCGGGCGTGTGGCGATGCTTGCCCACGCCGTAGGCCTCCAAGTTCTCGTCAGCGCTGCAAAAATGCGTACGAGCGTTGCAGGACTTGCCGGCACCCGTCACACCGCTGATGGCATCAACGATCACGGGGCCGCTCTGGGCAACCCAGCCAGCGCGCACGGCGGGCGCGGCGGCAAGGCTCGTTGCGGTGGGATAGCAACCGGCGCAGGCGACCAGCACGGGTTTGCCGTCGGCATGGTCGGATGCGGCGGTCTCCAAGTCCCGGCAGAATAGCTCGGGCAGGCCAAAGGCACGGGTCTTGAGCAGCTCGGGGCTCGTATGCTCGGCGGCATACCACGTCTCAAAGACGGACGCGTCGTTCAGGCGGTAGTCGGCCGAAAGATCAAAGCAGGAGACGCCCGATGCAAGCAGCGCGGGCACCTGTGCCATGGCAGCCGTGTGCGGCACGGCAAGAAAAACCGCATCGCAGCTCTTAAGCTCGGGGGCGTCATGCGTGGTGAAAACCAGATCGCTCACGCCAGCAAAGCTCGGATACACCGCGGACAGCGGCTGGCCGGCATCGGCGTTGGACGTAATGGCAACAAGTTCAAACTCGGGATGGCCGAGCACGAGGCGAATGAGCTCGGCTCCGGCATATCCAGCCGCGCCGACGATTCCAACCTTCAAAGACATATCAGACTCCTTGTCTGCGATTTATGCACCGATGCGCATTTCGCAGCGGTCGTTATGAAGTGGGTTGAAACTTTAGCACCAAAAGATGCATGAACACGTAAATGGCTTGCATATTCATGCATTGAAACATTCCCGACACATTCGCTTGAAGGAATTGACAAATGGAGCGGGCCCCGTATTGACCGGCGCTCCTAACGGCGCCGGGCAATACGGGGCCCGCCCATGCGAAAACCAAGTTGTTAGGATGCGCCAGCTGGCTAGAGCTCGACCGGCACCCATTCGTCGTGATTGCAGATAAAAGCCTCGGGATCCTCGACGCTAAAGAAGACGAGCGTGGGGTCGTTAGGCCCCTCATAGTGCTCGCCCAGGCGCTCTAGATGCTTCCACCCGGCTTCGCGCATTTCGTCTAAGGCCCGGTCATCCAAGCCGGCACGCCCGCGCAAGATGAGCCAGCCATGGCCCGGCCACCAACTCGTGGCCTCAAAGCGCTGGTTTTGCAGCAGCTCCTGCCACACATCTTTAGTGCGCGCTGTCACAAACCACAGTCTGCCGTCCTGAATCTGCGCAAACGAAAACGGACGCACATGTGGCTGCCCGTCCACGCTCGTCGCCAAATACCATGCCGGCACCGACGTCAGATACTCCAAAACCGTATTCAATCCGTCCATGTGTCCTCCTGGCACTAGCTAATTCAGAACGGGTAGTTAATTTGAGACGCGCTAGAGCTCCAGGCGCTCCTCGCTGCCGTCGATATCGCAGAAGCGCGCGGCAATGTTGCGGACCGAAAAGAAAGCGAGGCGGCCGTCGTTGGCACTATCGTGTTGCTCGCCAATGCCCACCATGTGCTTAAAGCCCGCTTGGCGCACCTTGTCGCTCACAACTGCATCATCCTCGAGCGTGGCCTCACCGGTTAACACGATCCAGCACTCCCCCGGCTTCCAGCCCGATACCTCAAACTTGGGATTCGCACTCAGCTCCGCCCACACATCCTTGTCGCGCGACGTGCAAAACCACAACTTACCGTCATCGACCATGGCAAACGAAAACGGCCTCACGCGAGGCTGATGCCCGTCGGCCACATCGGTCGTGGCCAGATACCACGCCGGAATGCGCCTGAGATATGAACAGGCGCGCTCAAGCTGAGCCGTGCGGTCGTTGTCGGTCATAGGGACCCCTTTCTTGCGCTCGAATCGCGCCTAAACAAGTTGAAGGTTGATGACGATGACACACGCGAGCAGCAGCGCCGTCACCACCGCAGCCAGCGCATCGCTGCGGCCAAATGCAAGCGCATGCAGGCGCGTGCGGCCCTGCTCGCCGTGATAGCAGCGTGCATCCATGGCGGCAGACAGCGTCTCGGCATGGCGGAACACGCCCGTGAACAGCGGAATCGCCACACTGCCGAGCATGCGCACACCGCCGAGTGGACCGCCCGTCACGCGCGCGCCGCGGCTTGCCTGCGCGTCCGCCGTCTGCTTCATCTCGGTGGCGAACTGCGGCATAAAGCGCAACGCGATACCCATGATCATGCCGAGCTCATGCGCAGGGAGCCCCACGCGCGCAAACGGTGCGAGCAGACGCTCAAAGCCCGCGGTGAGGTCGAGCGTGGGCGTGGTGAGCGTAATGGCGCTCATGCCGGCCATCATCAGAGTCAGGCGGCACGCCATAAAGGCGGCAGAACGCAGCGAGCCCTCGCTTATCTGCAAAAAGCCAAGCTGCCACAGAATGCGCCCGCTCTGGTCGGAAAACAGGTTGAGTACCGCGACCACGATGACGATTGCCAGCAGCGGCGCCATCGACGACAGAACGCGACGAACCGGCACCCGAGACACGGCATAGGTCAGCACAACGAAAATTGCGACCGGGGCCAGTCCGCGGAAGCCACTGACCGTGAGCGTCGTGATCAGAAACACAAACCCCAGGAGCAGCTTGGTGCGCGGATCCAGACGATGGATCGCACTATCGCTCGGATAGTAGCTGCCAAACGAAAACGCCTCCATCAGCAGCCCTCCTCTCGCACGACCGTTTCGGATTTGGCCTTGTCCGAGACGTTAGAAGAACCGTCTGGGCGACCGATCAGCAAATTTGCCAACTCGTCGGCCAACGACTCAACCGTATAGAGCCCGCCGCGACGCAGCGGCACGCCTGCCTCCGTAAGCGCCAGCGCCATACGCTGGGCGGCGGGAACGCCCAAGCCGATCGACTTGAGCTCATCGGCATGCGCAAACACCTGCACGGGGGTTCCCTCGGCAAACACCACGCCTTCGTTCATTACGACGATGCGGTCACAGCAATTGGCCAGGTCATCCATACTATGCGAAACCATGACAACGGTCAGGCCCCCATGGTGAAGTCGATCGATAAGCTCAAGGAAATCCCTGCGCACAACTGGATCGAGCCCCGCCACGGGCTCATCGAGCACCAGGACCTCGGGCTCCATGGCAAGCACGCCAGCAAACGCCACGCGCCGCTGCTGCCCGCCCGAGAGCTCAAAGGGGCTCTTGTCGCCCACCGTGGCCAGGTCGAGGCCCACGCGCGCGAGCGATGTCTCAACGCGGCGGGCAACCTCGGCCTGCGACAAGCCAAGGTTATGCGGACCAAATGCCACGTCCTGTGCCACGGTCTCGGCAAACAGCTGACGCTCTGGATACTGAAACACCACGCCGACCTTTGCCTTAACCGCGGCGGCGTCTTTCTTGTTTGACAGATCGAGCCCCAGCGCGCGAACGGATCCCTCCTGGGGGCGAATCAAACCGTTGAGATGCTGGACCAGCGTCGATTTACCCGAACCGGTATGGCCTGCTAGCCCCAGGAACTCGCCGCGACGCACCGTCAGCGATACATCGCGCAGCGCCCACGGACTGCTGGGGTCGTTTCCCCAGAGGGCCTGTTTGCTCGATTTGCCCGCAGTGGCCGAACGCTTATGCCAGCGGCGGCGCTCGCGCGGACTGAGCGAATAACTGTACGAAACATGGGATAGTTCGATGACGGGCTCTGATACGTTATCTTCGTTGTCTGCCGAAACCGTACCGTCAACAATTTCCGATTGGGGTGCGGAAGACTGCCCCACGGTGCCCGCCCCACTTCGCTCGGCATAAGCCTCCGCAACCTCGGCGACCATATCCACCTCGCGCACCTGCGCATGAACAGGCACGTCCCTCGCACGAAGCGCCATGCCCAAACGGCACGACTCTGGCATGTCAAGGTTGAGCTGAGCGAGTTCATTCGCCCGCGTCAGAATCTCCTCGGGCTTACCGAGCATGGCAACTCGTCCCGTCTGAAACACGGCGACACGATCGGCCTCGGCAGCCTCTTCCATAAAGTGCGTAATCATCACGATGGTCATGCCGCGATCGTGGAGTGCGCGGCACGCTTTCATAAGGCCCTTGCGTCCGCGCGGATCGAGCATCGAAGAAGCCTCATCCAAAATGAGCACGCGCGGCTCCATGGCGAGCACGCCGGCAAGCGCCACGCGCTGCTTTTGGCCGCCCGAAAGCGCATGGGTCTCGTGGCGCTCAAAGCCCACCAGGCCCACACCCTTCAGCGCCTCGCGTACACGCCGCGCAATTTGCGCCGACGGCACGCCAAGGTTTTCGGGACCAAACGCAACGTCATCTTCGACAAGCGTTGCCACCAGCTGGTCATCGGGATTCTGGAATACCATGCCCGCGGTCGAGCGAATGTCGTAGACCAGTTCGGGGTCGGACGCATCCATGCCGTTGACGCGTACCGTGCCCGCATCGGGCTGCAACAGTGCATTCAGGTGCTTGGCAAACGTCGACTTGCCCGACCCATTGCCACCGAGGATGCAGAAAAACTCGCCATCCTCGATGTTCAGATCGACGCCGTCGAGTGCCGGTGCGGCACCGTCATAGCTAAAGGAAACGCCCCGACACTCAATCATGCGCGGCCTTTGACCTGGTCCTTTTTAGGCGTGATGAGGTTGGAGACCGCCTTGTACACCACAAGCGTCAACACCGAGTTAAGCACGGTCTTGATAAGGTTGAACGGCAGCACCGCAGGAATCATGAGCGGGGCGATCACATCGACCGAGCCATACCAGAACCATACGCCAATGGTAAGATTTGCGACCATAGACAACGCCGTAGCGGCAATAACGCCGAGCACCAGGCCAATCACGGCACCCTTATAGGTATGCATCTTCTGGTAGACAATAGCCGCGGGCAGAATGTAGCCCAGCGTGGCAACCAGGTTCATAAGCGCGCCGACCCAGTCACCCGTAGTGAGCGCATGGATAACGATCGCCATGGCTGCAACAGCGGTACCAGCACCGGGGCCATACGCAAATCCGCACACCATCGCCGGCACCAGCGACGGGTCATACGTCAAAAATGGCGCCGAAGGAAGAATGGGCAGCTGCACGTACATAAACAGGGCGCCCAAGGCGCACATCAACGCCATGGTAACGAGCTGTTTGGTGCTCCACCTATTCGTGTTCTCAAAATGGATATGCTGCGACTGTTCAGACATAAGATCACCTGCCTCTTTCATCCGGACTCTAACCGTTGGTACTGGGGTCTCACCAGTTCAGCCGGCATGCGAACCAACACACGCACGGGTCGCGGACTCATCGGCTCGACGCAGGTCCTCGCCTGCGCCACGGCACCCCTTTGGCACCGCCCGATTTACCGCCAGTGGGGAATTTCACCCCGCCCTGAAACAGCAATTGCAAGTGTAGCACGAGCAGGTATTCGCGCAAGTATGCCAAGGGTAATTTATGGTGGGGATCAGTTGCCGCAACAACCACGTTCCCCACCCATCCCAAAGTAGCGCGCCTTTCGCGGCAAAGCCGCGAAACAGCGACCGGGACACGTATCCCCATCAGCCACGATCTCCGCCCACGCCGACCTCAAGGCCGTAAACGCAGGGGATCCGGGGGCGTGACGGGGCTTCTCTCCGGAACATTCCGCAGGACGCAAAGAGGCTCCGCAGCGCGAAGCGCGATGCGGAGCCTCTTTGCATGTCCGAGGACGTTCCGGAGAGAAGCCCCGTCACGCCCCCGGATTCCCGGTGGGAGTTCTAGACCTTGTCGGCCTTAGTACATACCGCCGCCCTGCTGACCAGCGGTAGCAGCAGCGATAGCGTCCTCAAGCTGAGTGTTCTTGGGCACATCGGAGACGGTAGCCTCGGTGATGAGGATCAGGCTGGCGACAGAAGCAGCGTTCTGCAGGGTGACGCGGCTGACCTTGACGGGGTCGAGGACGCCCATCTCGATCATGTCGCCCCACTCGCCGTTGGCAGAGTTGAGACCCTGGCCGGCGGGCAGCTCGGCAACCTTGTCGACCACGACAGCGCCCTCAAAGCCAGCGTTCTTGGCGATGGTGGCGACCGGAGCGGTCAGAGCCTTCTTGACGATGTCGACGCCGATCTTCTCCTCGGGGTCGTCGATCTCGACAGCGTCGAGCGCAGGAGCAGCGTCCATGAAGGCGACGCCGCCGCCGGCGACAATGCCCTCCTCGACAGCAGCGCGGGTAGCCTGCAGGGCATCCTCGACGCGATGCTTGATCTCCTTGAGCTCGGACTCGGTAGCAGCGCCGACCTTGATGACGGCAACGCCACCGGAGAGCTTGGCCAGGCGCTCCTGGAGCTTCTCGCGGTCGAAGTCAGAGGTGGTGTTCTCCATCTCGCCCTTGATCTGAGCGATACGGGCGTCGATGGCCTCCTTGGAGCCAGCGCCGCCGACGACGACGGTGTTGTCCTTGGAGATGGTGACAGACTTAGCTGTACCGAGCATATCGGCGGTGATGTCAGCGACCTTCACGCCCAGCTCGTCCAGAGCGGCCTGGCCACCGGTGAGGACGGCGATGTCCTCGAGGATGCGCTTGCGGCGATCGCCGTAGCCCGGAGCCTTGACGGCGCAGACGTTGAGGGCGCCACGGATCTTGTTGAGGACGAGGGTGGGCAGGGCCTCGCCGTCGATGTCCTCAGCGATGATGAGCAGGCCACGGCCGGCGCGCTGGACAGCCTCGAGAACGGGCATGATGTCCTGGACGCTGGAGATCTTCTGGTCGGTGATGAGGATGTACGGATCCTTCATCACGGCCTCCATGCGGTCGTTGTCCGTGACGAAGTAAGCGGAGACGTAGCCCTTGTCGAACTGCATGCCCTCGACGGTGTCGATGGTGATATCGAACGTCTGGGAATCCTCGACGGTGATGACGCCGTCCTTGCCCACGACCTCCATGGCCTCAGCGATCTTCTCGCCGACCTCGGGGTCACCGGCAGAGATGGTACCGACGGAAGCAATCTGCTCCTTGGTCTCGACCGGCTTGGCCTGCTTCTTCATCTCGGCGACGGCGGCGTTGACGGCCTTGTCGATGCCGCGACGGATGGCCAGCGGGTTGGCGCCAGCAGCGACGTTGCGCAGACCGTCGTTGACGATGGCCTGAGCGAGCAGGGTTGCGGTGGTGGTACCGTCACCCACGGTGTCGTTGGTCTTGGTGGCGACCTCCTTCACCAGCTGGGCGCCCATGTTCTCGATGTTGTCCTCGAGCTCGATCTCCTTAGCGACGGAAACGCCGTCGTTGGTGATGGTCGGGGCACCGAACGTGCGCTGCAACGCAACGTAGCGGCCCTTGGGGCCCATGGTGACGGTAACGGCGTCGGCCAGAGTGTTGACGCCCTTTGCGAGCTTAGCGCGGGCATCGGTGTTGAACGTAATGTTCTTTGCCATGGTGAGTAATCCTCCAAAAGAAATGTGACTCGCGTCGCCGCTTCCGAGTCCTATGCAGCGACCGCGTTCAAAAACGAATCAGAGAGTCTGACGAGACTAGGCCTCAACGACGGCGTAGATGTCGTCGGCACGCATCAGCAGATACTTCTCGCCGTCGACCTTGACCTCGTTGCCACCGAACTTGCCGTAGATGACAACGTCGCCGACCTGAACGTCCATGGGGATGCGCTCACCCTTGTCATTGACCTTGCCGGCGCCAACGGCAACGATGGTGCCGCGCTGCGGCTTCTCCTGAGCGTTGCTGGCGATATACAGACCAGAAGCGGTCTTCTGCTCGGCCTCGTCGGGCTTGACCAGAACACGATCTGCAAGCGGCTTCAAAGACGACATGCTTGTCTCCTCCTTTTTGGGCCGCGTGGTTATGCCACGCGAATTAACCCTTTTTGTTTGCGTACGCGTTGAATGGTACCCACGAATGGCGGGTTATACAACACAGAGTCAAAAAATCTTATTTTTTGGCACTTAGATTTTCTGAATGCCGGGGGATAACTTAGCAGTGGCTCCCGGGGCGGACCGGAGGGCATGAAGTTTGCTGCTCTACAGTCCTGCGCAAGACGGAAAGCACATTAGGTGCTTTCCTTTGCGTGCGGAACTCGCGACAAACTTCATGCCCTCCGGTCCGCCCCGGGAGCCAGGTTGACTAATTCGGCCCCGGCATTCAGAAAAGTCAGTGCAGCAAAATGGCGATGCGGATGGAATGCACAAGATAGGGGGCACGTTGTTGGGACGCGCTCTTTTAAGTTGCGGTGGAATAGTTCCTGTTTTTGGGCTTGAAGGCCGATTTTAGGGACTATTTCACCGCAACTGAGGGGTGGGATGTGGGGTTAACGCTCGTAGATCAGGTTGCCTGCCAGATAGGTGGCCTGAACCTTGGTGGCCTGGAGCTCTTGGGGGTCGATGGTGAGCGGGTTTTGGTCCAGGGCTACCAGGTCGGCGTATTTGCCGGGCTCCAGGCTGCCGAGGTTTTGCTCGTCGCCCGCTGCGTACGCGCTGCCCAGGGTGTAGTTGCGCAGGGCAGTTGCCGCGTCGATGCGCTCGCTCGGCAGCCAGCCGCCCTCGGGCCAGTGGCTTTTGGGGTCCTGGCGCGTGATAGCCGTGTAGAGCACGTTCATGCTGGTAACGGGCGTGATAGGGCTGTCGGTACCGAAGGCTTGGCGAATGCCGCGCTTCTTATAAGTTGCGAACGGCCACATGATGCGGCTGCGCTCCAAGCCCAGATCGCGCTCCGGACCACCCGGGTCGAGCGTGATGTGGCAGGGCTGGCTCGAGGCGACCACGTTGAGCTTGCGCAGACGATCGATGTCCTGAGGCAGCAAATTCTCCAGATGCTCGAGTGTGTTATGGCCGTGCTGGGGCAGGCCGTACAGGTCGGCGGCCTCCTCGAAGATATCCAGCGCGGCATGAATCGCACCGTCGCCGATAACGTGGATGCGCACGGTGTGGCCACGCTCGGCTGCCGCCAGAACCAACTTGCGCATGCGCTCGACAGGAACCGTCAGACGGCCCTGGTCGCCCGGGAAGCGCGGATTGGTATAGGGCTCGGTGAGATATGCCGTGTGTTCGCTCGACACGCCGTCGAAGAACTGCTTAAAACCCGGCGCCGAAAGCAGCGCGTTGTTCGCATAACGTACCTGCAGCTCTTCCAGACGCGACTGGTCATCCAGCAGCGTGGGGAACAGATGGGCACGAATGCCCAGCTTGCCGGTCGTCTGCAGTTTGTCGTAGACATCGTCGCGGATAAAATCGCAGCCCGGCATGGGCATGAGCGACATATCGCAGATCGAGGTAATACCCTGCTCGGCCATGCGCCTCATTTGATCGGCGTAGGCGCTTGCGATGCGATCTTCGCCCAGCCACTCAAGGCAGCGCGGCAACAGCTGCATGGCAGCCGCCTCGTGAGCAATGCCCGTGAGCTCGCCGTTTGCGTCTTTGTCGTAGCTACCGCCCGCTGGCGGCTCGCTGTCGCGCGTGACGCCGAGCGCCTCGAGTGCACGGCTGTTGAGCCAAAGCGTGTGCCCATCGCCCGAATACATAACGCAGGGACGATCGGGGAATGCCGCATCGAGCGACGCCTTGGTAGGATGCTCGGGCGGGTCCCAACGGTAGTCGCGCCAGCCCTGCGTCACAACCCAAGCGTCGTCGGGCAGGTCCTGGGAAAACTCGAGTGCGTGTTGCACCAGCGCCGCCTCGGACGTGCCCATGTCCATGAGCATGTACGGCGAGGAGCCAACCGAGGTATGGAAGAAGTGCAGATGAGCGTCATGGAAACCGGGGCAGACAAACTGCTCGCCGTAGTCGATTACCGACGTGGCGGCGGGAGCGGCGGCGATCACGTCATCGGGCGCACCGACTGCGACGATACGGTCGCTTGCGATGGCAATCGCCAGCTCGCGGGCGGTATCGACACCGTCTTGCGCGGTAAAGACGTTCTTGGAGCGGATAATCCGATCGATATGTTGCATGGGCATCCCCATTTCTGGCAGGAAATTCAACACCCCCGAGTGTACTCCCCCGCCCTTGTAACAAAACCCCAAGCGGCAAACGGCAACTTTACCAGCCCTAGCGGCAGGTGGCATACTGGAGAGAGCCTGTACGATTTTGCGATCAACCCAGCAAGGAGCAAATCGACTATGACGAAGACCAAGGCACAGCAGATAATGGCGGCAACCGAGGTTCGCGCGGCTGACGACGTCACCGCAGCCATCCGAGATATCGCCGCCGAGTTTGAGCCCTACATCATCAAGCAGCGCCGGCACTTCCATAAGCACCCGGAGCTGAGCCTTGCCGAGGAGCGCACGACTTCTGACATCGCCAACCAGCTCGACGCCATGAATATCCCCTACGAGCGCCCCCTTAAGACGGGTCTGGTGGCGACCCTTCGCGGCACCGCGCCCGACGCCTATCGCGAGGACGGCACGCCGCGCCGCCGCATCCTGCTGCGTGCGGATATCGACGCCCTGCCCGTCACCGAGCAGACCGGCGAGGAGTTCGCCAGCGTCAACGAGGGCTGCATGCACGCCTGCGGCCACGACTGCCACATCGCCATGATGCTCGGAACGCTGCAAATCCTGCGCCATATGACCGACGACATCCACGGCGAAGTCCGCATCGTCTTCCAGCCCAGTGAGGAAAACGGCCAGGGCGCCAAACTCATGATCGGCACGGGTGTGCTCGACGGCGTCGACGGCGCCTACGCCGCGCACATCTGGAGCGAGGTCGACGCCGGCACCGTAAGCTGCGAGCCCGGCCCGCGCATGGCCAATACCGACTGGTTCCGCATCGATGTCCGCGGCACCTCGTGCCACGGCGCCATGCCCCAGCGCGGTCACGACGCCGTTATGGTGGCCGCCGAGATCGTCAACGCCCTGCAGACCATCGTCTCGCGCGAGATCAGCCCCTACGAGCCGGCCGTCATCACCGTCGGCGAGCTGCACGGCGGCACCGCACGCAACGTTATCGCCGGCACGGCCTACCTCGCCGGCACGGTGCGCACCTACGGCGATTCGACCCACGAGGAAATGCCGGAGCTTATGCGCCGCATCGTGGAGCATACCGCGGCCGCCTTGGGCGCCGAGGCTGAGCTCACCGACTACACCATCGCCAACTACAAGGTCGAAAACGACGCGGCCTCGAGCGAGCGCTGCCGTCAGGCTGTTATTAAGTGTCTGGGCCCCGCCGGCCAAGGCCATTATCGCGGCACGCTCTCGGGCGAGGATTTTTCGGAGTACCTGCGCCGCGTACCGGGCGTGCTCGCCTTTGTAGGTACGCGCAACCCCAAGATTGGCGCCACGTACGCCCAACATTCCTGCTTTTACAAGATTGACGAGAGCGTGCTGGCCAAGGGCTCCATGGTTGCAGCCCAGTATGCCATCGACTTTTTGGCCGAGCCCACGCAAGAGGAGCTCGACGGCCCCGCGATTACCGCAGTCGCCGAAACCAATCCCGACTTGGCCGCCAAGCTGCGCTCTGCCAAGGCGACGACCGCCGAGGCTCGTGACGCCATCCATGATGCCCGCACGGCTCGCCATGCCGCAATCAAGGGCATCCACGAAGCCCGCGCCGCCGCTCGCCGCGAGGAGAAACACGACGAGTAGTCGTCACACCCATCCATAACAGCCTGGCTAAAGCAAAGCGGGGGCGGACGCGTCGAAACGTCCGCCCCCGCTCATCTGTCAAGCGTTATTTCTACCATTTCTGCCCCGTCCCCAAATGGCAGGCGGCATGCTACTCGTCCTGAGGGTCCTCGTCGGAACTTGACTCGGGCGCCGGCTCAGGCGCGGGCACCGGCTCAGGCGCGGGCACCGGCTCAGGCGCAGGCGCCGGCTCAGGTGCAGGTGCCGACTCGGGCGCCGGCTCGGGCTCGGGCGCAGGCTCGGGCGCGGGGTCAGGCTCAGGCACGGGCGCCGGCTCGGGCGCGGGGTCAGGCTCAGGCACGGGCGCCGGCTCGGGCGCGGACTTGGGCTCAGGCGCGACATCCGGAGCACTGTAACCCGAGGGAACGGACTTCTTCTCGAAGGGCAATACAAAGGTCAGGACGTCGTCCTTGTCCTCGTCGGCCCACTCGCTTGCATAACGTGCAACCCAATAGCCAACGGCACGGTGCTTGAGCATCTTGCCAAAGACCGTAAGAAATACGGTGACAAAAGCGACCAGCACCAGGAACAGCACGAGTGTGATGCCACCGCCGGCAACAATCGCCTCAATACCCGTAGGACGATAGTAGTAGCTATACATACCGACAGAGGCAACGGCGCCAAAGACGACCGTCAAGATCCATGTGACAACGTTGGCGACCAGGCCCGTCAAAAACTCGGGAAGGAACGAAGCGCAGAACAGCTTGGTCTTATTGTTCTTAAAGGCTGCCCAAACCTTATCGAGCGAAAACGCGCTCTCGACGCGACCGGTCACCGCAAAGTGCATCACGGCAATGTCGGCGAACATCTTAAAGAAGACCCCCAGGACCGCCGTGGCAATCATAGCCAGGACAAGCAGGCCAAGCGAGCCAAACAGCGCAGCCTCGAGCGCATAAGAGCCGTAATAAGAATACGAGCCCGCGGCGCCAATTACCACGCCCTCCACCAGCGAAAGCACTACACCGATAATGGGAATGGCAGCGATAAACTCGAGCACGACCGAAATAACGCTCGAAAAGATTCCGAGACCAAACGACGTGGAACGCATCAACGGACGATCCATGCCGTCATCGATCTTAAGCGACAGGTCGCGACCCCACTCGATGCCAAAGCCCGAACCGCACACGCTCGCCACGTAGGCGGCCAAAAAGCCGATGGCAGCCGCAATACCGCCGATAACGGGGATGAACAGCACGAGTACCGACACGACACAGATAAGCGCCGGCAAAAAGGCAATCTGGCACACGCGCTGCAGCACGCCCGGAGTCTTGGTCATATCCTCAAACGCCTGAGCCACACAGCCCTTGGACGCGTTCATGGGAGGCTGAGGGACAAATTGCTGAGGCTGACCCTGAGGGGTGGAAGCTGCAGCACCAGCATTAGGAGCACCGCACACACCGCAGAACTTGTCGTTATCGCCCATGGGGGCGCCACACTGCGAACAGAACATCGAAATCATCCCTTCGTATCTAGAGCGAATCACCTGGATCGCAAACGATGTCTTTGGCATCATTATCGCCTAATGTGGGGACAAATACTCCTAGATGGCGTATTTGCAACGAGCGAGGCGCTTTTCGATTGTTTGATGAGTGCGTCCGCGTTAGTTCGTTCCGCGGAAACCCTTGCCGACGATCTCGGAGCTGTCGACAATCGTGATAAAGGCACCCGGATCGACCTCGCGCGCATAGCGACGCAGCTGCACGGCCTCGCGACGGCTCAGCACGCTCATGATCACCGTCACGCACTTGCCCGAAAAGGCACCATAGCCGCGGCTGATAGTCGCCGTACGGTTGAGATGTTTGACGATAAACTCCTCGACCTTAAGGGGCTCGGAACAAATGATCGTGCAGACCTTACGAAGATGAATGCTCTCGATGGCCTTGTCGACCACAAGCGTCTTGGCAAACAGGCCGAGCACGCAGTACAGACCGACGCGCGGACCGTACAAGAAGGCCGCGATGGTCACGATGCCGATATCGACCAGCAACAGCGCGCGGCCAATCTCGAGCGTCGTGCGGCGCTTGAGGATCATGGCAAGAATGTCCGTGCCACCCGTCGAGGCGCCGATGTCAAAGACGATGGCACTGCCGAGCGCCGGCAAGATGACAGCAAAGCACAGGTCGAGCCACATATCGCCTGTCATCGAGACATCGGACGGGATAAAGAGCTCAAAAAGAGAAACATAAGCGGACAGCGCAAACGAGGCGAAGACGCTCCACAGAATTGCCTTGCGCTCCAAAAAGATAAAGCCCAAGACGACGAGAACCGCGTTGATAATCCACATAAAGACGCCGACGGGCAGGGTCGGGAACAGCGTGGACAGAATGACCGACATGCCCGAGGTGCCGCCAAAAGCAAAGTGATTAGGGGTTTTAAACGCAACGATGGCAAAGGCCGTAAGAATCAGACCCAGATTGAGCTCGGCGAAAAAGCGCGGGAAGCCTGGCTCCTGGCTGCGCTTTTGGCCGGCACGCTCGCCGCGCTCGATATCGGTGCGATCGACCACGCGCTCCATCGGCACTACGGGAGGACGATGCACCTCCTCGGCAGCACGCGACGCCGCCTCTGCCGCAGCGGCCTCAATCGCCCATGCCTTGCTTTCTGTTTCGCGCTCGTCAGCCATTACGGCAACCCCTCGTTAACAATTTGGAAACAATGCGCCCATTAGGGTAACGCGGAACGCGACGATTGCAACCCTTAGTTAGACGAGCGGTATGACTACATCGGGAGCGTACAGAAACGACCGGCCACGCTTTTGCTTGCGCGGTCGGCCGTTTAACGTTTTCGCAGATAAAACCTGCCAAAACAAACCTGTCCCTTTTTGGTAGGTTACTCGTGCTGGTTGGTGCGGTGCTCATACTCCTCGGGGGTGATGACATCCTCGATGCGCAGATTGACGCCTGCCACCTCAAGGCCGGTCATCGCAGCCAGACGCTCGGTCACGCGCGCCTTAACGTCGTCGAAAATCGCGGGCGCATAGGCGCCGTACTCGATAATGACGGAAATGTTGACGACCACGCGGTTGTCATCGGTGACCTCGACCGTCACGCCCTTGGTCAGATTCTCGGCACCGAACTGCTCCTGCACAAAGTGCATGAGGTTGCCCTTCATGCCCAGGACGTGCGGTACCTCGCGGGTGGCCATGGCGACGATCTTCTCGATCACACCGTTGGAATAGGTCAGCGAGTCCTCGGACTCGTCCGCTTCCCCATCATCCCCATCCGCATCGTCGGCGGGTTCGGCCTCGACGAGCGCCTCGTCCTCGAGCGTTACGTCCTCGGCCTCGGCGGTGACGGTCTCGTCTACCTCGAGCTCGGTATCGGCCACATCGACCTTCGTGTTAAAAGCCATGGTTCCTCCTTATGCCCACCGCACACGCGGCGGTCGAATACATGCTAGCGGCCGCTAAACAGACGGCCGAAGAAGTTGACGATTCCGTTCTCGCCGTCGCGGATCTGGCCAATCACGGCGCCGATCAGCACAAAGAAAGCGATGACGAGCGTATCCCACAGGCCGAGCGTGAGCACCAGCACGGCGAGCACAAAACCAGCGACGGCTCCAAGCGTGGTGTTGGGATGACGGACGGCATAGCTCCAGATGGCTGCCCCCGTACCCTTGATGAGACCCATGGCCTCATCAAAATCATCGGCGACCGCGTCATGTGACTCGGTACCCTCCACCTTGGGATCGACGACCTCGCCTGCCGGCGCGGCGCTCTGATCGATAGTCAGGCGCGGGGTGCGGACGGTCTTGTCTTGATTGGTATCACTCACCGGAAACCTCCACGGTCTGGACGGTAGTCTTGGACGGCAAAAAGCGAACGCGCGCAGTCGTGCCCGGCGTGCCGAGCATGGTGTCGCAGGCCTCCTCGATACGTTGCTGCATCGCGGCTGCAAGGGAAGCCACGTCCCGGTCATCGAGTGCGATGGCGTCAACCTTAAAACGGACGCGCGATTCGTCGGAGCCCTGAACGCGCGCCTCGACATGCTCGATCATCACTCGGTCGTCGCGCTCTGCCGCGGTGCGAGCACACGAGGAGAGGGCAGCGAGCGTGACCTCGATATTGCGCTCCCCCGCCGGATGCACGCAGGACGGCTCGCGACGAGCAAACATCAGGCGGAAGAAACCCACAAGCACGCCGAGCGCCACGACACCGCCGCACGCCGTAACAACGATACGAGGCAGCGGATCGCGCATCAGCAGCATAAAGCGATAGGTATATGGTCCCCAAAACTGGCAGACTAACGTACCCAGCGCCACGACGGCGGCGGCAAAATACACAATCGCCAGGGCTCGTTTGAGCACGCGCATGCAGCGCTCCCTTCAAATCTCGATCCACAGAATGCAAAACGATTCGCATCATTATAAAAGAGCCGGGTCCGGTGCCTCATGCACGCGGATCCGGCTCATCTATTCCACGAGGCTTGCATGCTCGCTTCATTATGCCCAGATATGCACGGCTCAATCCGTGCGGGCGCTACTCCTCCTCGAGGGCAGCGATGACCTCGTCGGTCATGTCCATGGTGCTGTAGACGTCCTGGACGTCGTCGAGCTCCTCAAGACGGTCGATGAGGCGCTGAACCTTCTTGGCGTCGGCGCCGGAAACCTCGGTCGGGGTGGTCGGGACCATGGTGGTCTCGGAGCCCTTGACCTGGATGCCCTGCTCCTCGAGTGCCTTGGAAACAGCCATGACGTCGTTGGCAGCGGTCCAGACGATCCATTCCTCGCCGGCGTCCTCGTAGTCCTCGCCACCGGCCTCGGCGATCGCCATCATAAACTCATCCTCGTCACCGGCAGCACCGTTGGCGATCATGGTCTCCTTCTTGGCGTTCTCGTCCAGGACCTCCTTGGCAACGACGATCTGGCCCTTGCGCTCAAACTGGAAGGCGACGGAACCGGAGGTGCCCAGGTTGCCACCAGCGTGGGAGAAGGCGGAACGGACGTCGGCAGCGGTGCGGTTGCGGTTGTCGGTCAGGCAGTCAACGTAGACGGCAACGCCGGCGGGACCGTAGCCCTCGTACACGATGTTCTCGTAGACGGCGGCATCGGCACCCGAACCAAAGGCCTTATCGATAGCGGACTTGATCTTGTCCTTAGGCATGGACTGAGCCTTAGCCTTGGCAACGGCAGCGGCGAGGCTGGCGTTGTTCTCGGGCAGCGGGTCGCCGCCGAGACGGGCAGCAACGGTGATGTTGCGGCTGAGCTTGGAGAAGAGGGCGGAACGCTTGGCGTCCTGCGCGCCCTTACGATGCTTGGTTGTGGCCCACTTAGAGTGTCCGGACATACGTGTCTCCTATCGGTTTCGACCTAAAGCCCAGCGCGAATGCTCGGGCAATATAAACAAACGTCGTTATGATATACCTACCGGCCTGCAAGATAAACCCCAAAATGAAGGCGTCGTGATGATGCAGCCCCTTGGCACAAAGCAGCCTGACCCCAATGCGCCAATCTTTGGTTAGGTCCACAGGCGGTCGCTGCGGGTGATCGTGGCGCCGATGGCGAAAGGCATGCATGCAATGACCGGGTACAGGTAGCGCATGTAGGTCGACCCGTTACATGGACCAATCAGGCACACAGCGAGCACACCCAGTAGCGGTATCCAGATGGCCAGCGCGCGCCACGAATGGCGGCGCAACAGGTAGACCACCACGACGATCATGATCCACACGTAGGTGGCCGAGCTCATGGTGAGCGAGATAAACGGAATGCGCTGCACCGCCACGCGGTACAGGTTAATCAGGTGGTCGCACCAGCGCACGGCTTTGCTGTCGACCGGATGGAAGTCAAAGTACTTGAGGTTATCGGGCTTCGCCATGATCTCGGCACTGCGCGCCGTGCTGTAGACCCACGCATCGCGAGCGCTCGGATAGAAGTACCCGTAGTAGTTATTGACGAGCGCCGAGATATAGCACTCGGGGTCCTTTTTGAACATCTGGGCCCACACCTTAAAATAGGCCTTGATGTCCTCCTGCGAGGCGTACTCATTGAAGCAGTTTTTGACGGCATCCGATTTGTCGGGGTTGTAGCGACGGCCCAGGTTCTCGTACTTAAGCACGCGATCGATCACAGCGTGCTCCTCATCGGTCACCAAGCCGTCGCAGGGAGCTTCCTCAATCGTGCCATCGTCTTTGACCTTGGGGTTAACGCCCGAATTAAGGCCGTCGTGCTTTTGGACGAAGCGCGCCGTCTGCTGAAACGGAATCGAGAGGATCTCGCGCTTGGAGCCCGGCGTGATATCGTGCGCCGGCATAAAGACCTTGGTGAAATACATGTTGGAGACAAGGCAGAGCGCAAGCACTGCGAGCACGCCGACCCAGCGGAAGCGTGGCGTGGCGTACGAGGGCGTGACGCCAGACTGTTTGGCCACGCGACGGGCCACATGCGCGTCCCAAGCGCAAAACGCCGCCGCAATCACGCAGGCCGCCAGGGGAAACACCAGGCCGCCATTGCGCAAAAACGTGGAACCCATGGCACCCAGCACGAGTAGCAGCCAGTCGTGGCGTGCAAAGAGCACAGGCGCCTGTTCGCCCGCGCGCTTGGCATTGGCATCGCGACGGGGCAGGCCACATGCCACGAGCTTGACGGTCTGAACGAGCAGCACCAAAAACGCATCGGCAAACAGTACGTCTTTGGTCAGCAGCGCCGCATAGTTGGAGAACATCGGCATAAACGCAAAGAACAGCAAGGTGACGCCACGGACCGGCAGGCTCACGCCCAGCTTGCGCAGCGACGATATGGAATAGGCCATGCAGGCGGCCGTGATGACAAATTGGGCACAGGTGTAGATGGCTAGTCCCGCATTGGCGCTGTTGAATAGCGAAAGCCCCAGCTGCACACATGAGCCGATGATGGCCGTGTGCACCACCGGATGATGGCCGTTGAGCAGCACGTTGGGGTTAAGCAGGCGCAGGTAATCACTCGTGCCGTTGGGGTAGTTGAACCATTGGCGGATCTGCGCGCCCGTATCTCCCATAAAGAGGCCGGGCAGCGAGGCGATAAGCGTGGGCGCCCAGGCAATCATGAGGACAAGAAACGGCCCGACAAAGGGATGGACCGAGAGCACGGCGTGGGCAACACGCCACACGCGACCAAAGTGCGCTTCGGAAAACGGAATGCGCCGAGAGCTCAGCCAATCTAGACACTCAAAGGCAAGGTAGAAGGCAACGACCGCCAAGAGCATCCAGCCCGCACCGCCTATCCAGGCGCAGATGATGCGGGCCTTGTCGCCGAGCACGATCTCGGCCGAATCGGTGAGGTCGTAGCTGCGGCCAAACACCATGCAGACGGCAAAGAACAGCGACGGAAGGATCACCGAGGGACGCCAAGCGTCGCCGCGGCCAAAGAACACGTAGCGAAACGGCAGCGTGAGCAGGCAGGCAAGCGCAAGCAGCATGACCGCGTCGGTATGGCCGGCAAACGAGAGGAGCACCTCGTAGCACACGTACAGCATGCCCGAGGCTTTGGGGTCAATCGCCAAGACTGCGTTGCTCGACACCGGGGCGGGATCGATGGAAAACGCCGTGGTCGCCAGCAGGGCGAGCAAAAATGCGATGAGCGTCTGTTTGGCGGGATAGCACTTAAACCAAACGATGCGGGCGGCGTCGCGCGCAGCCGTTGCGGAGAGGTCGGAATCCTTCACAGTCCGAATAGCCTTTCTAGAAACCTCCCAAAAAGGGACAGGTTTATTTTGGCAGGTTTTATCTGGGGAAACGTTACGGTTCTGTCATCGTTGCCCGGCAAAACCACCACAAAGGTGCCTGTCCCCCTTGTGGTGGCATGTGGTGGCTAGGCGTCGAGGTAGATGCGCTGGGGGCGATTGCGGTGTCGGGCGAAAATGATGAGCGCCAGGCCCGCAATCACGAGCGGCAGACTCAACAGCTGGCCCATGGTGATGACGCCGCCCAGCAGGTAGCCCAGCTGGGCATCGGGCACGCGCACAAGCTCAATGAGGAAGCGGACGATGCCGTAACCCATCACAAACACGCCCATAAACGTACCCTGGGGCAGCAACGGTTTTTTGCGGCTGAGCACCTGCAAGATGCAAAAGAGCACAATGCCCTCGAGGAATGCCTCGTAGAGTTGGGAGGGATGGCGCGGCATATCGCCCGCGGTACCGCCGAAGACCACACCCCAAGGCAGATCGGTCGGCTTGCCCCACAGCTCGCCGTTGACAAAGTTGGCGCAGCGCCCCAGGCACAGGGCCAGCGGAGCACCGATGACCGCGAGGTCTGCCAAAGTCCAGGCATCGAGCTTGTACATACGGCACACGAGCGCGCCACCGATGATGCCACCCACCAGGCCGCCATGAAAGCTCATGCCGCCCTCGTTGGTGGCAAAGATCTCGAGCGGATGCGCCCAGTAGTAGCCATCACCGTAAAAGATGACGTAGAACAGGCGGGCGCCAATGATAAGGCCAAAGACCACACCGACCACGACGCTCGTCAGATCGTCGACCGTAATGTCGAAACCCCAGCGACGCTGCGTGCGATACATGACGACCGCCGTGAGCAGAGCTCCGACCACATAGGCCAAGCCGTACCAGTAGATGGTGATGGGCCCCGCCGAAATGGCGACGGGATCAAGCATATGGTAGAAGTCGTTGAGCATGTCGACCCTCCTACTCCCTACATACAAATGCGGCCGCGGGCCTTTCGCTCGCAGCCGCATATTTGGGCGTAACGTCTATGCGGAGTACGCCGTCCGCAGCTTTCGCATCTTAGAACGGCGCGTACTCGTCGTACAGGTCCTCGGTCTCGCCGGAGGCATTGACCTGCTCGACACGGGTAACGCCGGGTACGTGCTCCTTGAGAATACGCTCAATACCCATGGACAGGGTCAGTGCGCTCATAGGGCAGCCGGCGCAGGCACCCTGAAGCTCAAGCTGGACGACGCCCTCGTCGTCGACGCCCACATACTCCATATCGCCGCCGTCAGCCTGCAGGTTGGGGCGGATCTCCTCAAGAACCTTCTTAAGCAGCTCTTCGTTAACAGCCACAGGGGCTCCTTTCTCACAATAACGCGGGCGCGCCCGCGGACAGAGCTATGTTACTACAGCCATGTACCCGCTCACGAGCCGTCCATGCGCGCGGACACGACTTTCACGAGCAGTCAATTTGGGACGGGTCTTTTTTAGCTGCTTTTGCCGACGCCCGGCGCTAGCACACGCTGCCGCTACTGCTGAGTTTGTTCCCCGGTGCCGATGTGGACATCGACGATGACCTGGCGGTAGCTGATGCCGCAGGAGTCGAGAATGCGGCGACTGATGCGGCCGTCGTCGGTGTCGGCGTACTTATTGTCCAGGTAGACAACCTCGCCCACGCCCACCTGCGCCAGGATCTTGGCGCAGTCATGGCACGGGAACAGCGTGACGTAGACCGTGGAACCCTCAAGGTCTTTGAGCGAGCCGCGGTAGTTGAGCACGGCGTTGGCCTCGGCATGGACTACGTAGTTATGCTTGTCCTGCAGTGGGTCGTCGCTCGTGCCCCACGGGAAAAAGTCATCGTTGAGTGCCGAGGGCGTACCGTTGTAGCCCACCGAAAGGATGCGGTGGTTGGTGCTGGCGATGCACGCGCCCACCTGCGTATTGGGATCCTTGCTGCGACGCTGTGCGGCGATGGCCACGCTCATAAAGAACTCGTCCCAGCTAATAACGTCGCGGCGCTTGCCCGACGTGGTTTGATGAAGATCGTCCGACATGGCAGACACCTCCGAAATCGCAATAGTTTGACCCATTGTAGCAGGTGAAAGGTGGAGACGTTTTTGTCCCACCGCCCCCATCGCTACGCGCGACGGGGCTTTTGATTGATGTGGTAGAGCTCGGCCAGGCCGCGAAGCGTCAACGCGTCATCGACCGTCAGGCTGTGGCCGACCAACGCCGCGAGCGCCTCGGCATCGTCGCCGGTGATGACGATGGGCACGCTGCCCTCCCCCGCCGCCTTGGTCGCGCGCATCTCGGCGAGCACCATGTCGAGCATGCCGTCGATACGGGCCACCTCGCCCAAGACCACGCCCGAGCGCATGGCCTCGCGCGTGTTGCGACCGATCACATGTGTGGGTGCCGAGGGCTCGACCTGCGGCAGGCGCGCCGCAGCGGCCGAAAGCGAGCGGGCGCCAAGTGCCAGACCCGGCGCGATGACGCCGCCGACAAAGGTTCCGCGCGCATCGATGACCTCGATATTGGTCGTAGTGCCCAGGTCGATCACGATGCACGGAGAGCCGTAGACGGCACGGGCCGCCACGGCGTCGGCGATGCGGTCGGGGCCGATCTCGGCCGGATCGTCGTAGTGCACGGGCATGCCGGTCTTGAGGCCCGGCCCCACGGTGAGCACGCGCCCCGTGCAGGTGCGGGAAAGCGCCGCCTTCCACGGGCGCTCGAGCGCCGGCACCACGCAACTCAGCACGGCCGCCGCGGGAACGAGTACACCCGGCATGCCCGCATCGATTGCCAGCGCGCCCATGACCTGCACGAGCCTCATGCGCGCCTCGTCGGCCGTGATGCTCGACGGCGTCGTGATCTCGCACGTCGCAAGCGGGCATTCCTGTGCCGCGGCCGAATCCTCGGCAAACAGGCCAAAGCGAATGAACGTGTTACCCACGTCGACCGTCAATATATATGTGCAGCCATTAAGCATCGTCGGCACTCCTTTCGTCTGCCCAGCAGTATATCGCCTACCCGAACCAGCCATCCCAGGTAGTCATTTTGGGACGGGGCTATTTTAGCTACCCCAATATGTCGGTTGATATTTGCCCCAATCCCAAATAATTCGTCGACTGTCAAAGGGTAGCTAAAATAGCCCCGTCCCAAAATGACTAGCTTGCCGCTATACTGGTGCGCGGTCGCACGCGAGCTCACGCGGCGGCCCTTGGTAACCCGACTTCCCGCGCCGTATCCGTAGCGGCGCTCCCGGGGGAAGCGGATATACGCAAAGGAGTTCTATATGAGCAATCCCTCGAACCGCGCTTCGATGCGCGGACAACTCACGCTGCGTGGCGTCGTCATCGGCGTCCTTGGCTGCGTGATTATCACGGCAAGCTCGGCCTACACCGCCCTCAAGATGGGCGCACTCCCCTGGCCGATCGTCTTCGCTGCCGTCATCTCGCTGTTCTTCCTTAAGCTCATGGGCAACGCCAGTCTCAACGAGGCCAACGTCACCCACACTATCATGTCCGCAGGCGCCATGGTCGCCGGCGGTCTGGCGTTTACCATCCCGGGCGCCTGGATGCTGGGCTATGCCGACCAGATCAGCTGGCTCGACATGTTTATCGTGGCACTCGCCGGCACCATCCTGGGCCTGCTGGCCACCGCGCTCATCCACCGTCACTTTATCGTGGACGCCGCGCTTGAGTTCCCCACCGGCAACGCCGCAGCTCAGACCCTGCGCGCAACCGAGGCCGGCGGCAAGACCGGCAAGCAGCTCTTTGGTTCCATGGCCATCGCCGGCATCTATAGCGTGCTGCGCGACGCCCTGGGCGTGGTGCCCAGCATGCTGTGCACGCTCAACATCCCCGGCGTGACCTTTGGCATCTACAACTCGCCCATGCTGCTCTCCGTCGGCTTCCTCGTGGGCTTCGCCCCCGTCGCCTTCTGGTTTGCCGGCGCGCTGCTGGGCAACTTTGGCATCATCGTGGGTGGCACCGCTGCCGGTCTGTTCGACGTTGTGACTGCACAGGGCATCGTCAAGTCCCTGGGCATGGGCCTCATGATGGGCTTTGGCGTCGCCGTCGTCCTCAAGGACATCCTGCCACAGGTCGCCGGTATCGTCCGCGGTCTTGCCGCCGACAGCTCCACCGACACCGACGAGCAGTCGCTCATCTCGGGCTCCCTTAAGCTCGACGCCGGCATCATCGGCCTGGGCACTGCCGCCATCGCTGTGATCGTCGCCATCGCGCTCGACCTTGGTCCCGTCCCGGCCGTCATCGTGACGCTGTTCACCTTTGTCACCACCATCATGAGCGCACAGAGCTGCGGCCAGACGGGCATCGACCCCATGGAGATCTTTGGCCTCATCGTTATGCTCATCGTGGCAGCCTTCGCGCAGATCGCTCAGGTAAAGCTGTTCTTTATCGCCGGCATCGTGGCCGTGGCGTGCGGCCTTGCGGGCGACGTCATGAACGACTTTAAGGCCGGCGCCGTGCTGGGCACCAACCCGCGTGCGCAGTGGATCGGCCAAGCCATTGGCGGCATCGTGGGCGCCCTGGTCGCCGCAGCCGTCATGGTCGCGCTCGTCACCGCCTATGGCCCGGACGCCTTTGGCCCCGACAAGAGCTTTGTTGCCGCGCAGGCAAGCGTCGTCGCCACCATGGTCTCGGGCATCCCGAGCGTGCCGTGGTTCGCAGGTGGCTTTATCGCCGGCATCGTCATGTACTGGCTTGGCATTCCGGCCATGATGATCGGCCTGGGCGTGTACCTGCCGTTCTACATGTCACTCACGGCATTCCTGGGCTCCTGCGTCAAGCTCGCCTACGACAAGTGGTCCGCCCACCGCGACGCCACCGCTGGTCTTTCTGACGAGGAGAGGGCTGCCAAGGACGCCGCCTTCCAAGAGCAGGGCCTGGTTGTCGCCAGCGGCCTGCTCGGCGGCGAGTCCATCGTCGGCGTTATCCTGGCGTTTGTCTCCGTGGGCTTGAGCCTGCTGGGCTAAGTCGAGCAGCTGCTCGACAGCAACCATATTGCCTACGGCTTGCCCGGTCGGTAGCTTTCGCGGCTGCCGACCGGGCTTTTTGATATCGAAACAAAGATAGGCCAGCGCGCTGCGTATGACAGCGCGCCGGCCTTATCGGTTAAGCCATCGAAGCGCTCCTGCTATGAACCGAAGTTCGTTGCAGAAACTACGCTCGAAACGCTACATCTGCTTGCGACGACGATCGCTCAGCGTCACACCAGCGGCCACGAGAGTGATACCGCCGATGACGAACACCTCGCCCGCAAGAGCGGAATTGTCGCCAGTCTGGGCGAGCGCGGCAGGCGCAGCCTGTTTCTTGGCAACGGGGGCCTTTGCAGCAGCCTGCGCAACCTGAGGCTTGGCCTGCGGCTCGGCCTTGGGATGATACTTGTCGTACTCGGCCTGCGCGGCAGCCAGGGCATCCTTGGCATCGCCAAGCTCGGCAAGCGCGGCGGCATAGGCGTCGTTGGCATCGGACAGCTTGGCATCGGCATCGCTCAGAGCAGCCTTGAGACCAGCAGCGGCATCGACGGCAGCCTTATAGCGAGCGTAGGCAGCGTTCAGCTTGACCAGCTTCTCGTTGCCCGTCGTGCCCGCGGCAAGGGATGCCTTGTGGTCGACAGCCTCAAGATCGGCCTTGAGTGCCTCGTCGTTGGCAAGCTCGGCCTTGGCCTTGACGATCTCGAAGTTCGCATCGACGACGGCTCCGTTGGCGGCCTCGAGCTGCTTCTGGGCATCGGCGACACCGGCGACGGTAGCGTCATAGGTGGCCTTGGCGTCGTCGACCGCCTTCTGGGCGCCGGCGAAGCGCTCGAAGGCCTTGTTCGCGGTAGCCAGCTCGCCCTCGGCGGCCTTGGCCTTCGCCTGTGCGTCGGACAGGGCCTGCTTCTTGGCGGCAACTGCCTGCTTGGCGTCCGAAAGAGCGGTCGCGGCGTGCGTATCTGCGGCCTGAGCCTTGTCAACGCCAGCCTGGGCAGTGTCGTCGGCCTTCTTGGCATCGTCAAGCGAGCCCTGCTTATTCGCAAGGTCCGCCTGGGCGGCATCGCGCTTGGCGGCAAGGTCCTTGACCGAAGCCGTGGCGTTGTCATACGCCTCATTGGCCTGTTCGGACTTTGCCTTGGCGGCATCGCGGGCGCTGCGAGCCTTCGCCTTGTGAGCAGCGGCCTCGGCTGCCTTCGTCTTGCTGTCAGCAAGCGTGGCGTTTGCCTTATCGAGAGCTGCCTGGGCAGTAGCGGCCTCGGACTTGGCGGCATCGAGGTTCTGCTTGAGGGACTCGATGTCGATTCCGCCGAGCGCGTCCTTCGCGGCGTTGTATGCCGTCTTCGCGGCGGCGGTGCCGGACTTAGCCTTCTCGTACTCGCCCTTGGCGGTGTTCACGTTCGTGTCGGCTGCGGTATAGGCGTCTTGTGCGCCTTTCTGATTATTGAGAGCAGCGAGATATGCCGTATCGGCCGTGCCCAGCGTCTTCTGCGCCTCGGCGAGCTTGCTCTGGAGCTCCTTGAGTTGCGCCTTCTGCGCCTGCGTGCCGCCAGCGTTATAGGCAGAATCGATGTAGTCGTTGACGAGCTTCTTGAACTCGGAAACAGTGAAATCAGCCTGAGTGTCATCAGCGCTGTAATCGAATATGGTTACCTCGGAATCGGTGTTCTTACCGCTACCGGTCGCGATGCCGATAGCCACCGTAGCGGAATCGATAATGTTGAGATAGTGCCCGCAGGCGTCTCCTCTTTGATTGCCATTCTTATCTTTTGTACCGTGGTACACATCGTAATAGTTTTGGTAGATATAGTACGAATCATAGCGATGAGCCATGAGATCTTTGCCGGCCTCGCTATCCACACCGTACTTTTTAATCCAATTCTCGTAATTAACCTTCTCCTGAGTGTAGAGACCGGTGTAGGGCCAGCCCAGGGTATCCTCGGTCTCACCACCGGTATATGCACCGCCACCACCTGCGAGATTCTCAGCATTATCGAAGTAACAGTTCGAGTGATCCCAAATATTCGATGAATATGAGGCGTTGAGTGCAGCTGCTGCGGTCATGCGGAGGCTGACGCTGAGCGCCGACTGACCGTTCGCCTTGCGGAGGTTGTTCTGGGTGTCGAGATATGTCAGGGCGTTGCGCAGCTGTTCCAAGGAAAGCGGATTGGTGTCGCGAGACATGTCCTGATCGACGTAATCGTCATACCACTCGGCTTTGTCGTCAGCGCCGGTGAGTGTAGCCATTGCGTCCTTGGCGTTCGATTTCTGCATAGCCGTGAAATCGCTGCTGTTGCTGATGTAGGCCATAAAGCCGAGCATGCCCTTATTGATGACTTCCTGGTCAACGGTCATGTTGGACTTGAGGTCAGCAATCTGCTGCTCAAGAGCCTCAACCTGGACATTAGCAGCGTCATAAGCCTTTTCCGCGGCATTCGAAGCAGCGCAGGCTGCCTCCCACTCACTGCGCTTCTGCTTGCGAACTTCGACAAGCTTATCGTACGCGGTCTTCTTGTCGGCCTCGGTCTGCTGGGCCTGCTCGTATGCCGTCTTCGCGGCGTCACGCTTACTGGCCGCGTCCTTGTACTCCTTGTTTGCCGCATCGTATGCAGACTGGGCAGATGCTACAGCAGCGTTGGCGGCGTTGGCCTTCTCCTGCGCGGCAGCGACGGCAGCCTGGGCGGCCTGCAGATTTGTCTGTGCGGTGGCGTCGGCATCCGTCGCGGCATTGAGCTCCGCCTGCGCGGTCTTGAGCTCACCAGCAGCAGCTTTCTTGGCGGCCTCAAGCGCACTCAGGTCAACACCCGTACCCGAGACGGCAGCATCGAGCGCGGCCTGCGCCTGGTTGAACTTCTGCTGGGCGTTATCGCGCGCGGTGGTTGCGGCTGCGAGAGCAGCGGCAGTCTCCTGCTTCTTGGCCTGGGCAGTCGTCAAAGCTGCCTCGGTATTCTGCTTTTCCTGCTGGGCGCTGGCCTCGACAGCCTTGGCCTGGTCCAGATTGTCCTGTGCAGTAGTAACGGCCTTATTGGCGTCATCGAGCTTTGCCCGCGCGTCCTCGACGGCCTTCTTGGCGGCCTCGTACTCGTCCATACCCATGGCCTCGAGCTTGGCCTGGGCATCATCGAGGGCCTTCTTGGCCTCATCCTGCTTTGCCTTGGCGTCCTTGAGCGCCTGGGTCTTATCCTCGACACTCTTGTTGGCCTGTTCGAGCTGATCGTTCAGGTCTCCCAGCTTCTTCTGCTGCTGCTCGGTCTTTTCGACGGCTGCCTTAAGCTCGTCGATCTTCTCCTGAAGCGCGGCTACCTCGGCCTCGTTCTGCTCGGCGGCGTTATCGGTCACGGCCTGCGAGGCCTGATTCTTTTGCTGCTGTGCCTGCTTTTGAGACTGGCCCGCCGCGTCGGCCTTCTTCTGGGCGGCATCGTAGGCGGCCTGAGCGTCCTTGAGCTGCTTTGCCGACTCCTCGGCCAGCTGGGCAGCCGTCTTTACGACCGCTTGGTTACCGGCGGCAACGGTGTTCTCTACAGAACTACCCCCCCCCTGAACAGAATCGCCGTTATCGGTTGACGGTGCAGCGATTGCCGCCAGCGGCGACATGAGCGGCTGAGCGATGAGGCCCGCCGTCAAAACGGTTGCGACGGCGCGGTTGGCAACGCCCTTGACGTTGACGGCCTTGGCCCGAGGCTCAAAGTGTTGTGGACTGTAGTTTGCCATGGCTTTCTCCCTTTGACACGGATGTATCCATACGTATCAAACGGTAGCTGTCGATTTTTGAATTCTGTTGCGCAACATTGGCGACCAGCGTATTTTTTGAAATTCACGCTCTCGTGCTTCACAGTTTCGTCACATTTGAAGGAGCTGGTGCATCATATTCTCGCGGGATGGAATTGAGCCTGTGATTTGCATTTGCTCCCGCGTCATCCGCCCTATCGGATTCCGCATCCAACAGACACCCCGCCCGCCACGGTGTAGAGTTATGACAACGGGCGCGTTGCGCGGACCGCGCTGGAACGAGGTGGACATGGAACTCGACAAACAACAGATCAAGCGACTACGCGAACGCCATCACCGGCGCCACGGCATCCGCCCTGCCCATAGCGAAGCCATGGAAAACATCACCCGCTTCCTCAAGCGCGCATTCAACATTCGCGAGGGTCGCGCGCCCTACCACGTGATCCGCAAGCGTTTTGTAAACGGGGCGCGTCTGACTGGCTCCCACCTATGCATCCTCATCATCGCCATGCTGATCGCAAGCATCGGCCTCGATATCGATTCGGACATCGCCATCGTGGGCGCCATGCTCATCTGCCCGCTCATGGGCTCGGTCCTTGCCATGGCATACGGTATTGCCACGCTCGACCGCGAGATTACCGTCGAAGCCGTCGCCAGCCTTGCGCTGCAGATGGCCTTTTGCCTGGTCACGTCCACGCTGTACTTTAAGCTCTCGCCCCTTGGCACCACCACGGCCGCCATCATCGACAACTCGACACCCACCGTCTGGGACCTTACCGTCGCACTCGCAGGCGGCTTTGCAGGCGGGCTGGGCAACTCGCGCGACCAGGAACCCGCCACGCTCATCGCCGGCGTGGCCGTGGCGACCGCGCTCATGCCGCCCCTGTGCGCGGCGGGCTACGGCATCGCCATCGCAAGCGGGTCACTGTTTCTCTCGGCGCTTTATGAGTTTGGCATCAACGTGGTCTTTATCGCGCTGGCGGCCGAAGCCGTATTGCTTCTTTTACGTGTACCGCTCAAGCGCGACCTCAACGGCGACGGCATTGTGACAGCCGAGGAAAATGCCGAGGTCGATGAGCTGTCACGCAAGGTGCGCCGCCGCATTATTGTGGGCACGGTGGTCTTTGCCATCCCCTGCATCGTCATGACGGCGGGTTCCATTGGCTCGGCGCAGGCCGGCGTGCAGGACGGCTACGGTGTCACCGAAACCACGCGCGAGCTTGCCGCGGTGCTGCCGGGCTTTAAGGATTACACCGTCGCCGTCGAGACCTCGGCCACCGAAGGCGACGAGGAGGGCATCGTCGAGCGCGAGATTGTCGCCCATGTGACGACAAGCGAGGCACTTGGGGCACACGACCGTCACGTCGCCCGCAAGCTCATTGACCTCAACGTGCCCGAACTCGATCGCGTGGAGTTTGATGTGGAGTAATGCGGAGCATGGGATGGCTCCCGCGCACAGGCGCAAGTCGCGGCGAGGCTCAGACGCGACGCAGGCACAAGCAAAAAGCGGGACGTAGTTCACGTCCGCGCCCCGCTCGCTGTTTTATTGCCGTGAATCAGACGTCCGCATCGACATCGCCAGACCCCACCGTAAACGCTGGATCGGTGCTCACAAGATAAAATCGGGTCACCTTAGTATTTCTAATTAGGTAAATCTGCCCCTGATTGCGTCGGCGCGATATATACGCAACGTGAACCGTGCCGAATTCTTCGCCGTTTTCCTTCTTTAATATCAGGATGTTGGGGTCATCCGTACGCTTAAACTGCCCGTCAACGCAGCTGCCGTCTTTGTCGACCAGTTGCCATCGACAGCCATCCTCCTCAAGAAAGGCCAGGATTTCCCGACTCGTTTTGTCATCCCGGTAGTAACCATCAATGGCAAACCCTTCGGAAGCGCATTCCTGCATATAGGACGTTTCTCGGCTTATAGCAAACAGCCCTGTAGCGCCCAGGAGCACAGTCAGACAGACCACTGCAAGGGTTACCGAAATAGCACGGCGGTCCATGTTAGCCCAATCGATAGTTGTTTAACGGAGCGCGAAACATACCTGGAGCCTCTGATATCAGGGGGAACGTCGCCAGCAGGCTGGCGACAACTATATGTTTCTGATATCAAAACATATGGCTGCCACTCGCGGAGGGGGCATCGGCGAACGGCGTGTTTTCATACTCCATTGGTCAAACCTAAGCGCGGCCCTACAGCTCGTACTTGTACACGCGGTAGATGTACTTTTCGGCTTCCATCTCGTAGGTGGTGATGGCCAGACCGTAGCGGTCGTCTCGTCGTTTGGCAGATAGGTCACACTGTGCTGGCCTGCGTTGAGCGAAAAATCGCCTTGGGCCTGCAGCAACTTGTCCTCAAAGCCCGAGCCGACCCAGAAATCGGACAAGCCCACGGAAGGCTGCAGCGAGATCATTTGCGCAACATATGTTCAGCAAAAACGGGTGGTAGCCGGTACGACTACCACCCGTTTGTCTTATATCCGGCTCGAAGTAGGCCAACTACTTCTTAATACCGCGCCCCAGGCGCTTGGCGACCGATGCAACGGCCTCCTCACTGGCAGATCCGCAGCTCGCACAGCCGTCGTGGGCACGCATCTGACCGGTGACCTCGTCCATCGCGAGCGGCGCCACCTTCTCGAGCTTAAAGCCCTTACCGGCGCGCATGTTTTCCTTGGCCACGCTAATCATGAGCTTAATGCGGTTGAGCTGGTTGACCTCGGACGCACCGGGGTCGTAGTCCACCGCGACGATATTGCTCTCGGGGTGCTGACGGCGCAGCTCCTTGATCACGGCCTTGCCCACCACGTGATTGGGCAGGCACGCAAAGGGCTGCGTGCAGATGATGTTGGGCGCACCGTGATCGATCAGGTCGAGCATCTCGGCCGTGAGTAACCAGCCCTCGCCCATGTTGTTGCACACCGAAAGCACCGTGCGGGCCTTGTCGGCCATGGTGCCGATGCGCTCGGGCGCCTCAAAGCGGCGGGACTTTTCGAGCATCTCTTCCACCGGCGTGCGCATCCAGTCCACGAGCTTGATGAGCGCCTGCATACCAGCGCGCGTAGTGGCAGAGCTTCCCAGCTCGTCTTTCTGCAACTCGGCGTTGCTCATGGAGTACAGGAAGAAGTCGAGCAGGCCCGGCACCACGGCCTCACAGCCCTCGCGCTCGATCACGTCGACCACGTGGTTGTTGGCCGTGGGATGGAACTTGACCAGAATCTCGCCGACCACACCCACGCGCGGCTTGGTGCCCTCGCCCACGAGCGGCATGGTGTCGAACGCGCGGATGGCCTCGCGGCACAGCTTGGTGTAGTTGTGCCTGTTGAACTTGGGCGCCAGCTTGCGGGCGCGCGCCATGTACTCCTCGTAGAGCGCGTTGGCGGCACCGGGCGTGGCCTCGTACGGGCGGCAGCGATAGAGCATCTGCATCATCACGTCGCCAAAGAGTACCTGTCTCTTATAC
>CABSMQ010000004.1:0-53513 GCA_902478965.1 uncultured Collinsella sp.
GGCAGCGTCAGATGTGTATAAGAGACAGTGCGCAGGCCCCGCCGCCCTTGAGCGGGAACGTGGCGTAGGTGAGGCCCGAACCCCCGCCCTCAATCTCCACTGTGCCCGGATCCGCGGCAAGTGCCGCACGGGCCATTTCCGTCGCGTCCTCGAGCCGCGTGCCCTCGAGGTCTGTCATCAGCACGTATCCGTCCTTGTTCAGGATGAGGTAGCGGTACGCCGTCGGCACGTCCTGCTGCCCACAGACGCCGTCGCGCGCCAGGCCCTCCGCGACCTCGCGCGCATTGGCCGGCCCCCAGCTTGCCTCGTAGACGAAGCCCGCGTTGATCGCCGCGGAGAGCGCCATGAACGAGGCGAGCCACGCCGTGGCGACCGCCGCGAACGCGTAGGCGAAGTAGCGCGCGATGACGAAGGAGAGCGGCATGCCCCCGCGACCTCGCGCCCCGATCCTCAGAGCTGCCACTTGTACCCCATCCCCCAGACGGTTGCGATCGGATCGGCGCCGGCCTCGGAGAGTTTCCTCCGGGCGCGGCTGACCTGCATGGATATGGCCGCGTCGTCGGCGTCGCTCTCCCAGCCGAGCACCGCCTCGCGGATCTGCGCGCGGCTCATGACCTGCCCGGGGTGGCGGGCGAGGTACTCGCAGATGGCGTACTCGGTGGGTGTGAGCGGCACGGCCTCGCCACCCACGGCGAGGCCGCGCGCCCCGAGGTCGATCCGCACCTCCCCGAAGGAGAGGGCGTGCGAGCGCGGCCGGCGCTCACGGCGTAGATGGGCCGCGACCTTGGCGCGCAGCTCCGCGGCCCCGAAGGGCTTGCGGACGTAGTCGTCGGCGCCCAGGCCGTAGCCGGCCACGGCGTCCTCCTCGGCCACGCGAGCGGTCAGGAAGATGATGGGCCCGTCGAAGTCCGGGCGGATCTGCCGCACGAGCTCGAAGCCGTCGAGCCCCGGCATCATGACGTCGCAGAGCACGAGGTCGAAGCGCGAAAGGTCCATCCCCGGGACCGCCGTCGGGTCCGCTGCCTTGACGACCTCATGGCCGTCGCGGCCGAGGACGCGCGCGAGCGCGTCGAGGATCGCCCGCTCATCATCCACTGCCAGTATCCTCGCCATATTCGACCTCCTGAAACTCCCGTTGCATTGTACTTGCGCCGCGCTCAGCGGTCTAGAGCCCCGCGCGCAGCCGCGGGCGCCTCGGCCGCATCGCACGCGCGGTAGCGCACGCCCGAGCCGCCGCGCGCCTCGATCTCGAGCCAGCCCTCGCCGTTCGACTCCCGTCCGAAGAAGATGAGCTGGAGTTCTCGGACATTGCCCCTGTCGTCCGCCGCGTCCACCAGGTAGACGTAGTTCGCCCCCGCCCCGGTGGCGTCGGCGTAGGAGCTCGCGTGGCTGCCGGGCGCGGGCGCCCACATGGCAATCTCAGGGTTGGGCAGCACGCGGTCGGCGATCGAGCGCAGCGCCGACCCCCAGCCGGCATCGAGCAGGGCATTCCCGCCCAGGACGAGCGCTGCGGAGAGGAGGGCGAGCACGGCGGCGAGCGGCTTCCTACGCATCTGCCCTCCCGTCCTCGAAGCGGCAGAACCAGGCGATAAGGACGGCGGCGGTTGCCAGGGTGAGCACGAGGCCAGCGAGCGCAGTCGTGAGGAGAGGGCCCGCCGCGCGTGCGGCGTCGATGAAAGCCTCCACCCCGAGCGACCCCAGGCGCGCGGGCCAGGCGAGCGGCACCCAGCTCAGGGGCGTCGCCAGGGTACCGGTGAGCTCGCCGGTCATGAGGCCGTGCGCAAGTCCGCCCACTGAGAAGAACGCGAGGAGCATTCCCGCCGCGCCGGCGCCGATGGCGGCGTTGCGGCCGAGGCGCAGGGCCACGCCGAGCCCCAGCGCGTAGAGGGGCAGGCTGCCCAGCACGATGCCCGCCCAGGCGGCCGCAAGCGGAGCGGGCCCGAGCGGCAGGCGCCCGGCGGCGGCGAGCACGGCCCCGAACACGCCGAGCGCCACGGCCAGCGCGCCCGCGCCGAGCGCCGCAAGGGCGAGCAGCTTCGCCGCGACGGCGCGCCCGCGCGAGGGGACCGCCGTGAGGTTGGCGAGGCGCCCGGCAGCGCGCTCCTCGTCCACGGCGAGCCCGCAGACGATGGCGGACATGAGCGGCATGAGGGCGCCGAGGAACTGGGCGTAGGCGTCCGCGCCCAGCGCCGGGTCCCATCGGGTTATGGAGAAGTACTCGCCGCAGGCAAGACCGGCTGCCAGGCCGCAGACGAGGTGCACCACTGCGAGCGGGGAGCGCGCCAGGCGCAGGGCCTCGGAGAGCAGGGCCCGCGAGATAGTCATGCGTGGCGTCGGGTCGGAGAGTCGTGTCACGGCCATCACCTCTCCTCGGAGCGCGCGAACCAGGCCGCGCCCGCCGCCGTGAGCGCGGCGAACGCGAGCGCGCAGACCGCAAGGCCCGCCAGTGTGAGCATGCCGTCCGCCGCGAGCGCCCCGCCGAGCGCCATGTCCGCCGCGAGTGGCTCGCCGCTCGGCAGCACGGGGATGAAGCTCGTAGGGATGACCATGCTCGCCGACGGCGGAAAGAGCTGCGGCAGCGGCATCAGCGACCAGGCGAACCCACCCACGAGCTGGGTGGCGAGCGGGCAGAAGATGCCCGCGAGCATGCCGAGCCGCGCCGTGAGGAAGAGCCCTGCGGGGATCATCCACGCCGCGGTCACCGTGTTGACGAGCGCGCAGAGGAGCATCGTGAGCGTGCCCGCGACCGTGAGGCCCTGCGAGGAGAACGCCGATCCCGCGAGGTAGATGCCGAAGACCACGAGGTTCGAGAGCGTGCAAAGCGCGAGGCACCAGAGCGCCTTGGCCCACCAGGCGCGCCTAAGCGGGAAGCCCAGGCCCAGAAGCCCCCGCATCCGCGTGCGCGCGTCCGCCCGCGCGACGCACGCCACCACGAGCGAGAGAGACACGGGCAGGAAGAGCGCGTACCAGTAGTTCCACGCGCTGAAGATCTGCACGTCCCGGTAGGGCATCGCGCCGAGCAGCGGCATCGGCAGCGCCATGAGCACGGCCAGGCGAACCGGTGCCGCGTGGCGCGACTTCAGGGCCTCGGCGCGCAGGCCTGCGAGCAGGCCGCCTTTCTTGCCCGTCATGCCGCCACCTCCCCGCGCGTTCGACGCCCCTCCCGGCAGACGCTCATGAAGAGTTCCTCGAGGTCCTGCCCGGGCCGAAGCGCATCCTCGTGGGCGAGGTGCCCCCCGTAGATGATACCGATGGTGTCAGCCATCTGCTGCACCTCGGAGAGGATGTGGCTCGAGACAATCACCGTCGTACCCGCCGCCGCGAAGCCGCGGATCTGGTCGCGCAGCTCCTCGATGCCGATGGGGTCGAGGCCGTTGGTGGGCTCGTCGAGCACGAGCAGGCGTGGCCGGGCGATCAGCGCCAGCGCGAGCCCCAGGCGCTGCCGCATGCCCATCGAGAAGCGCCCGGCGCGCTTCTTCCCGGTGTCCGCGAGGTCCACGGCGGCGAGCACCTCATCTACGCGGCTCTCGGGAAGGCCCAGCAGTGTGGTGCGCACGCGCAGGTTCTCGCGCGCGGTGAGGTTGGGGTAGAGCGGCGCCTCCTCGATGAGACTGCCGATTGCGTAGAGGTCCTCGCGGTGCCAGGCGTGCCCGGCAAAGAGGATCTCCCCGGCCGTCGGGCGCAGCATCCCGCAGATCATCTTGAGCGTTGTCGACTTGCCAGCGCCGTTGGGGCCGAGCAGCCCGTACACCTCGCCCTCGCGGATATGAAGGCTCACGTCGGCCACGGCATCCTGCGCCTGGTCGCCACGGCCGAAGCGCTTGGTGAGCCCGCGCGTCTCGAGCATGTAACCCATGGGTTCGTCCTTTCTCTTCCGGGCGCGCGGGCCGAGTCGCCGTGCCCGCGCGCCTTGCCTTTCGGGTTCACCATCCATGGTGGGGCGCGTTTCTAACGAAGCCGTAACGGCCGTTGGGCTCTTTTGGCGCCAGCCCTTCTCGACCCGCACGCCTCTCATGGTTTTTTTTCGTGATAATAAGGACGGAGGTGCCCGTGGCACGCAATAAGTACCCGGAGGAGGCGGTCGAGAAGATTCTCGATGTTGCCGAGCGGCTCCTCGTGGAGCGCGGCTACGAGCACACCATGATGATCTGAAGAGCAATACGCTAAATCGAAAAAGGTAATCGAAGCCGCGCCTGTGGACTTATCGAGGGTCGAGATTCCCGCCCCATCCATCGGCACCCAGCAGAAGGTCATCGACATCCTCGACCGCTTCGACACCCTAACGAAATCGCTCACCGACGGTAGGATAAACCCCCATAACTATATGAATTGACCTGCTGACTCCAATGAAGATTGGAGGGTAACTGCCAGGGGTGACGGCCCAGCGAGTGTTATTTTGCGAGCTAGGCGCATCGAAAGCGACCTTTCGCGGTATAAACTACTTGCCGGAAGCCGCGGCTTTCAGAGTACGGCTTACGTGTACGTTTAACCTCCGTGGGCGACGGGATGCCGCAAGGCGTAGAATATCGCCCACCTGTAGGGGCCTGCAGCGATGCGGGCCCCGCTTCGCATTTTTGAACGCCGCGCGCCCCAAATACCCGAGAAGCAGGCCATAAGGCGCGGCGGCGCGCTCGTGCCCGCGCGCAGCCATCTCCATCAGCGTCTACGGTGCGCTACAACATCACGGGCAAACCGCCTAACAAGCCGAGCATCCTGATCGTTCCGTCTATGAGCTACGTTGCCGTACGGGGCAAGGGCGATTCCAATGCCGAAGGCGGCGCGTAGCAGAATGCATTGCCACTGCTCTACGACGTCGCATATACCATCAAGATGTCGAAGAGGGGCCCGCCGCGGGAAATCGAGGGCTATTTCGACTTCGTCGTGCCGCCGCTCGAGGGCTTCTGGTGGCAAGACCGCGCCGATGGCGAGATTGATTATGCGCGGAAGAACGACTTCAACTTCATCTCGTGCATCCGTCTGCCCGATTCCGCCACTCGCGATCTTGAGTAGCCTGGCCGAGTTAATGAGATTAGCTCTTGGGTCCCCGCGGCGCGGAGTTTTGATACCCCCAAAAGTGTAACTAGATTCGAGCTTTAGGAGTATTTCTTGAAAGGCGATAGGTTGAAGTGTCGCAATAGATACCTCGAGGAGGCGATGCTCTTTCGTAACGCTGACTTCTCCAATGTGATTGCGGGCGCGCGAGGATCAAAGCGCAGTGGCCTACCTCTCTCTGGGCTACGCTTTACAACTTGCACGGTAAGGCGCTTCTCAAAACCCAAGTTCTTTCAAGTCTTTTTCGTTTTGGATATCTTCAGCGGTATGCTCGCCAGTGATAGCACCGTAGGCTTCTTTTATGCCATTTTTCACCGCCCATTTGATAACGAAATACAGTGCAATCAAAATAATGATTGCCGTTCCTGCACTTATGCCTAATTCATTCCACATGATTCAGTCCTCATAATTCCGATTTTTTGCTCATTTTTAGTCTACGAATTATGACTTGCTCCTGTGGCGTTGTCTAGGACAATCGCACCCATCATCCCTGAGCAGTTGCAATGAAAACCAGCATTCGCCGTTATGATCTAGCGGCCTCGTATTCAAGATGCATATATCGAATACGAGTGAGATGGGGGTCGACTGTTGACGAACGGTGCAATAGATAGCGGTGTCGGTTTCAAACGGAACTGACACCGCTTCTGTGTAAGGTTTGCCGTAATGGCGATCAATGCCCGCGATGCTTCTGCTTGCGCCTTAACTTTCGCTGCTCGAAGCGCGTCTCCGCCTCATCCGCGCGACGCTGACTTCTTGCTTGAGCCGACTCCCGCTTCATCGCTTCCCGCTGTGCCGCGAGCGCCTGTTGTGCCTTGGTGCTCACCGCGGGCCGTTTAAGGGCTTTCGCTGCCTCGCGAGCGCGCCGCTTGAGGTTCTTCGCGGGCTTGCTCGCCTCGGTCGAATCGTGATCGAAGAACGAGAGCTTCGCCCATTTGTTGACGACGAATCGCAGGATCTCCTCAGTGGACGGTTCTGCGCCGAAGACGATGCGGGCGACGCCGTACCTTCCGTCCTCGACGTGCTCCGCCAGCCCGACCCAGAATTGGCCGTCGTGATATGACGATGAGTAGCAAGTCGCTGATAGCCGCCCTGCGAAGCTAGTTGCCTTGTTCGCAGCCGGGCCGCAGGCCGCACCTACGCTCGAGCTCTGCCACGAGGGCATCGTTGTCGGTCACCGAGACGATGGCGTCGCCGTCGTAGGGCGCCTCGATATAGACGCGGTCGAGCGAGTTGGCCGTCCCCGCCCAGAGCGTCCTGGTGCGCCGGACGCCCCGCACGTGGGCGTAGGGTATCACCGAACGCATCCTAGCGTACACGACGACGAGGCGGTCGCCGTAGAGCTCGAGGCGGTTGCTGCGGACGGGAAGGGCGGCCAGGGCCACGAGGGCCGGGACGGGCAGCAGCGCGAACCAGCCCCATAGGAGCGCGGGACTCGAGCTCAGGAAACACGCGATACACGCCGCGGATAAACCGCCCGCCACAATCACCATGGCCGCTATGAACCACGGGTCTGTCCTGCCGGGGAACACCCGCTCCGGCCGCTCGTCCTTCTCACCCATTACGGCCTCCCTCCCGACGCCCTCCCTAGCGGAGCGTGGGGCCGGAGAGTGCCTTGAACCCGTCGCCGACCATCTCGCCCCCCCCGTTCCGTGGGCCTTCTGTAGTGGTGTGTGCCCCCGACTGTTCGACGGATGTCGTACGATTGAACGTTTTTCGAACTTTTTTAAGATGGGTGCGGCAGGATCGAGCAGATTGTTCGCGCGAGAGGCTCCCCGCCGCCGCGCCCGGTCTCGGGTTCGATGCATCGACATCCGTCTCAGGTGGTGTCTCCGCTGCGCGACATTGCAGGGGGCAAAGCCGAGATGCCATGGGGCGCGCCGAGGCTTTGCCCGCGGGGCGAAGATTCTAGGGGTCCGACGTGGCCTGGAGGGGAGACGGACATGCAAGCGCTTATGACTGAGGAGCTGGCCGAGTGCCTGCCGCCGCTGTACGCGACCGAGGGAGGGGCACTCGCCCTCGACCTCACAAACCCGGAAGGCGAGGACCACCTTGACCTCTGGTGCTCGCTTACCATCAACCTTTCGGGTGACCCCTTCGCCTCCACGTGGCGCATTCACACTTGTGCCCGGCATCATGGACATGGGCGTCGCCAAGTCGGCCGACGGGGCGCAAGCCCCTGTTGACTCAACGTTCGACGAGATAAACCGCATGTTCTCAAAGCTCGGCTTTATCGATTACAATTCACGCCTCGCGCAAGGGCCGTTCTACTCCCCAAACCTAATCTGCCTGTCGCACGCATCGAGGCGACGGGGCGGCGCCTTCTCGCGTGAGTCAATTCCTGTTTTACTGGTGCGGATCCCAACATGCCCTTATGCATGGTGCCCTGCCGCTTTCGAAACTTCAAAACCATTCGATTTTCGAAACTGAGTGGGAATAAGTTATCGGTACGCTTTTTTATAAAATGTAAAAAAGCACCCCCATAACTGATGAAATGGACGCTGAGAAAAAAGGGGGCGCATCTTGCGTATATACCGACGTGAAGATCTACCTCTATCTTGCATCGCGCGGGTATGAGCTTTCTGTGGGCCGTATTGGGAAGCTCGAGTGTGACTTCATCGCTCGTAGGCGCAATGCTTACGCCTACATCCAGGTCTCTATGTCGATTGCCGACAGAGGCGTCGAGGAGCGCGAGTACAGGCCGTTCGACCACATCAGGGATGGTTATCCGCGCTACTTGTTCACGCTTGATCCTCTATTGCAGGAGAGGGATGGCATCAGGCACCTTAACATGGCGTCGTTTATGCAAGATGGCGGTGATCTTATTTGAGCGGCGGCCAGATTCCTTTGCTCCCTAGTGCGCAAACAGCGCGGGTATCAAATGAGGACCATTGCCTCACGTAGAATCGATAGATTGAAAACTTGTTTTGATGTTGACAGGCTTTTGACCAGTGGCTCCTATTGCTGAGTGGAAATAGCGGAAATAACAGCCTCCGGACCTTTTGGTTCGGAGGCTTTCTATTGTATTCCTACCCGAATAGGACTCCTCGCCAAAGCCCCTTGAGCATCGGACGGCGTTATCGAACGTGTGCGTTCTCGTAGGCGCCTTTGATCTCTTCCGGCAAATCGTCGGGAATCAGTGCCTTTACCCTATTCTCACCGCCATTCTGAATCGTCTGCTCGTAGCGTCAGCATTTGAACCCCAGCATATCCAGCGCACGGTTCATGTCCGCGCCGCCGAGAGCAGGGCGCCCAAATCGGCCCGAATCGCCTCCGCCTTGTTTCCGAGCTGCAACGGGGCCGAGTCGCCCGAGATGTTTACGCTTAGCAGGTGCGCATCCGGCAGCTTTGCGGTCATGCTCCAGAACGGGAGCGTGATGATGCCGGGGGCATCTCGCCCACGCCGAGCTCCAGCAACAGCACGCGGCCAGCTCCGCGCTCGCGCATGAAACGCTCGTATCGTTCGAGACTCTCGCGCCATACCGTGCCCAGCAAAAACGTGTCGTCTCGCACCCACGGCACAAGCTGCCAGCCGCAGTGCGGGCATCGGGGGACATCATCGCTGCGGATCTCGATGCCCGCACTGCCCACGTGGTTGTAATGATTGGCGTGAAGGCGGCCGTTGGAAAGAAACTCATTTCCGTGGGGAAGAATCTTCTCGGTGAGTAAAGCTCATCGGAGCGGGGATAGAGCTTTGTCTGCGAGGTACGAAATGCTGACTAGTGGTTGCGACGCCTTGTTGCGGAAATGCCAACTGCTGCAACTACACCACCGGCAACACTCAGGGCGGATGCCATCGCACTGTTGTCGCCCGTCGCGGGTAGGGTGGTCTCGGCTGGTTTAACTGCCGTTACTGCCTTGGTGGAAACGGGATTTGCCGCGGGCTTTTCTGACTTGGGCTGCGGTGTGGGCTCGGGCTTGGTTTCCGGTTCGGGTTTGACCTCTGGGATCGGCTTAACACTTGGATCGGGTTTGGAACCGCTCGTATCGGTTGCAATCAAGTGCACGTCACTGTCGAAGATGTAACGGATGTAGTAATCGTGCCGCGTCTCGTGCATAATCCCCTGCCCTCTGTCGAAGTCACGGTCAACGTGTGTGCCAAGGTAGGTTGAGCTGTTGAGGTCCAGCCTGTAAGGGATTTGGTCGTCGGCGTAACTGCCTGTAAAGACCACGGTTGCTCTAACGTGATTGTCAATCATGGTCAGGGCAATAGAGACGCTGGCCTCTTTGGGATTCTCGGTTTTTATAAGGCTTTCGGTATCGGTGTCGATCTTGAAGAGATGGACGGTGTCGTTAAGCCCGTAGATGAAGTCTTCGGGTTTGTCGAGGAAATCGTATACAAACGCCTCATTCTGGACCAACATGAAGGCAGGAGGGAGCTCCAGGTCATAGTTATGGTCGACAACGGCGGTAGCTGTGAAGCTGCCTTCCGCGTTGGCTTCGTTGCAGGTAATGGGTGCTGCGACATCGGTTTCGGGTATTTCTGTCGCCAGTGCTGCGCAGGGTAGCAAAAGCAGTCCTGCCACAAGAATGCTTACTCCGAAGGCGGCGATTCTGGCGTCTGCATGACGCTTGACGTCGCGGATAGACAGGCCAGTCCGTTTGTTATGGGTCTGCGGTGCAACATGCTGTCCATACATAAGACGCTCCTTGTTCGTAGGCTGGTTTCCGCGGATCTATATTGCGCCTGGCCGATGCGGCTAGGCTCTTTCACGCGAACGCTCACGCGAGCAGGAGAAAGCTCTAGTTAATTTTCCCACAGTCGACACTCTGCGGCCAACGATTTACTGTTCAATTTCGGAGAGAGAATCAAGACAGTTGAGGAGTTGTCAGGCAATGAGATTGTGTCTAGAGAGCACGAACAAGAGATGCGATCTGCAGACGACTGAATAGCTCCATCTGTTTTGGTTACAACGAAATGTGTGCCGCGCGCCTGCGGCATGAAGGAGGGAGATTTCTATGAATATCGTTGTATTGAGTGGTAGCCCGCGCAAGGGCGCCAATACCGACACCATGGTCGAGGCGTTTGCCGAGACCGCGCGTGAGGGCGGCAATACGGTCGAGGTCGTCCGTGTTGCCAGCAAGAAAATCGCTGGTTGCCTGGGGTGTCAGTATTGCTTCGCCCATGAGGGCACTTGCGTGCAGAAGGATGACATGACCAACGTGATTGAGCCGCTGAAAGGCGCCGACATGGTTGTCTTCGCTTCGCCTATCTACTGGTTTGATATCACCGCGCAGGAGAAGGCCGCCATCGACCGCCTGTACGCCTTCGGTGCTACGGGCTTCCCGTTCACCAAGACGGCCCTTTTACTCGATAGTCACAGTGAGGGCGTCTATGATGCGGCGATCGCTATGTACAAGTCAACCTGCGCGTACTGCAAGTGGGAGGACCAGGGCATTGTCACCGTTAGCGGTATGACCGAGCGCGACAGCATGGCATCGTCGCCCAAGTTGGAAGAGGTGCGAGAGCTCGCTCGCAAGCTCTCTTAAGGCAAGAAGAACGCATGGCAATCGGTGTTGGTGGAAATGCTTGCTGTCCTTACCAAGAGGATTACTGATTGCCATGCGTTGATGTCCTTATGGACAATCTCCGCGTGCTAGGAGACTTTCTCGCTCAGGAACTCCCTGAATGCGGGGATGTCAAAGCCAACGAGACCACGCCCACGTTCCCCGATGACGCCGTCCTCGAGAAGGCGGCGTTTGTATTGGCTTGCGTAGTTGCTGGCGACGCCCATGCGTTTGGCTATCTCCGAGACCCTGCTGGGGCCAGAATCGGGCAGCATCGCGAGTAAAAACTCAATGTCTTTATCGGAAAGCTCTCGATAGGTCGTTTCGAGAATGCGATCACGCAGCTCCATGCGTGCGAGTAGGGAACCCTGCTGGACATCGGATGCACTGATTTGGGGCGAGTTCTCCGAAACATCCCAAGTGCGATATCCGACGAGCTGCATCATGTAGGGGAATCCGTCGACGGCCTTCACAGCATTCTCGAGCGCTTCTGGTGTGATTGAACGTCCTCCGGCCTCAACGGTTTTGCGAAACGCGTTTGCAATTTCAACGTCAGTGATTCGTCCTAACTGATGATATTGGGAACGCCTGAGGAACGAGACGGAATCGTTACGCAGCAACGCCGATACTTTGTAGGGCAGTCCTGCCATGAGTAGGGCAACTTTTTTACCTTCGCGTACAAAGTGCTGGTAAACAGAGGCAAATTGAAGCATTTCTTCGAGATCGACGGTGACTTCATCGATGGTGATGAGAAGTCCGATGTCATGTTTTTCGAGTTGCTTAAAGATGCCATTCATGCGCGTGCGCCAGTTGCCCTGAGCCTCTTGAGCATATGTCCAATCGATGCCCACTGGGCCAATTTGAACACCGTTTATGCGCGCGTGAGGCTATGAGAGGTAGCTATCTGCGGCTTCTTTGGTTCGCTCGATAATATCTTCGAGCATGCCTGGCATGGCGGAGACATTTGCTGCGATCCAGCCGTGTTCAAGCGCCGTTTCTGAAAGGAGCGAGAGAAGCGCCGTCTTGCCCGTTCCCCTTGCGCCAGTAAAAATGGTTGACAGGTTGGGATCTCCCGGGCCGTTGATGAAGCCACGGTTGATGTCACGCAGGATATGCTCGCGACCCGCTAGAAAGGGAGGGACGCTTCCGAACGTCGGGGTAAAGGGGTTCTTGCTGTACTCCATGGTAGCTCCTTTGCAAGTTTTGCTAATTTTTGCAAGTTTTGCTAACTTTTGCAAGTTTTGCTAACGACCGACCAAAGGGCATCGAAGCAGTGGCGCTGACATTTTTTACGCAGAAAAATAAGCAGAAATCAATTTATCTGCGTTAAAAAATAGTTGAGAAGAAAAACGACGAGTCCCGGGCGCAATGCCGTTGCGTTCCGGGCCTCGTCGCTTTGCGAAGTATCTAACGATCTCGTTGCCGTCGTCCTAGTCAAACAAACTCGGCATGTCGTTTTCTTTCATGAGGGCACCGGCGGAGGGGAGGCTCTGTGCGGTGAACTTCTCGGCTGAGACGCCGGCGCCAAGAATCTCCTCGGTTGTGCCGACGGTGGTGACCGAGCGGCCCTTCTTGGCCGTAAAGGCTTGGACGCCCTGCGTGTTGGTTGTCGTCTTGGTCTTGAGCAGCGACGTGTTGAAGTTCATCAGGCGGTAGTCGCTCGAGACCAGCGCGATGTCGCGGTCCTCCTTGAGCACCTGGGCATACAGCAGCTTGCTGCCGCCGTAGATGGCGTTCTTGAGGCGTTTGCGGTTGGTCTTGGTGACGTATCCAGAAAGCGCGACGCGCACCACGCGGCCGTTTTCAAAGACAAACAGCACGTCGGCCTTATAGTCCTCGGGGTCGATGACCCAGATGACGCTCTCGTCGGGTTCCATCTCAAGATCGGTGGGCAGGTACGAGCCCAGCTGGGCCGACTTGGTGTCCTCAAACGCCGCAACCTTGCACTTGTACACCTGGCTCTTGTTGGTAAAGACCAGCAGCTCGTGGGTGTTGGAGGACGGGAGCTCGATAAAGGGTTTGTCGCCGTCCTTGTACTTGAGCGTGGTCGCCTTCTTGAGTACGCGGTCCGTCATCTTCTTAAGGTAGCCATCGCGCGAAAGCATGATGGTAACCGGATATTCCTCGACCTCGGGCTCCAGGCTTACCTCGATGACCTCATGGGGCTCGATCCTGCCCGTGCGGCGCGGCATCACGTACTTCTTGTTGACCGCGGCCAGCTCGTCGCTGATGACCTCCTTGATGTTCTCCTCGCTGGAGAGGATCTCCTCAAGCTCGGCAATCTCGCCCTCAAGCTTGGCAATGTCCTTGGTGCGGTTGAGGATGTACTCCTCGTTGATGTTGCGGAGCTTAAGCTCGGCAACAAACTCGGCCTGGGTCTCGTCGATGTCGAAACCCTTCATAAGGTTGGGCACGACCTCGGCTTCGAGCTTGGTGCCGCGGATGATGGCGATGGCCTTGTCGATGTCGAGCAAGATCGCCTCGAGGCCGTGCAGCAGGTGCAGGCGCTCGGACTTTTTGCCCAGGTCAAAGTTAATGCGGCGACGCGTGGACTCAATACGCCATTTGACCCACTCGTGCAGAATCTGGCGCACGCCCATAACACGGGGATAGCCGTCGACGAGCACGTTGAAGTTGCACGAGAACGAATCCTGCAGCGTGGTCGAGCGATAGAGCTTGGCCATGAGCTTGTCGGGGTCGACACCGCGCTTAAGGTCGATGGCGATGCGCAAACCCGAAAGGTCTGTCTCGTCGCGGATGTCGGCGATCTCCTTGACCTTGCCTTCCTTGGAGAGCTTGACGATGCGTTCGATGATGACATCGGTCTTGGTGGTGTAGGGGATCTCGTAGACCTCGATAATGCGCTCTTCGGGAATCCAACGCCAGCGGGAGCGGATCTGGAAGCTGCCCAGGCCGGTCTCAATAATCTTCTCCATCTCCTCGCGGCGGTAGATGATCTCGCCGCCGGTCGAGAAGTCGGGCATGGGCATGTACTCGAGCAGGTCGCAGTCGGGATCCTGCAGGTAGTGCATCGTGGCGGTGCAGACCTCGTTGAGGTTGAAGCCGCAGATGTCGGACGCCATGGCGACGCCGATGCCCTTGTTGGCCGAGACAAGGATGTTGGGGAACGTGGTGGGCAGCAGGCGCGGCTCCTTCATGGCACCGTCGTAGCTGTCGACGAAGTCGACCGGGTCCTTGTCGATGTCCTTGAAGATCTCGGCGCTGATGGGGGAGAGCTTGGCCTCGGTATAACGCGAGGCGGCGTAGCTCAGGTCGCCCGAATAGTACTTGCCAAAGTTGCCCTTCGACTCAACGAACGGTGCGAGCAACGCCTCGTTGCCGGTTGCCAGACGCACCATCGTCTCGTAGATCGCGGCATCGCCGTGCGGGTTGAGCTTCATGGTCTGGCCCACGATGTTGGCGCTCTTCTGGCGTTCGCCCTTGAGCAGACCCATCTTGTACATGGTGTAGAGCAGCTTGCGGTGCGAGGGCTTAAAGCCGTCGATCTCGGGGAACGCACGCGAGACGTTGACGCTCATGGCGTAGGGCATGTAGTTGACCTCGAGCGTCTGCGTGATCGGCTGATCGGTGACCTCGGAGTGCAGGCCGATGACGTTCTCGGCGTTAACCTGCTTTTTCTTTGGCTGGTTCTTCGTCTTCTTCTTTGCCACGATTTCCTCTTGAACTTCTTATGGGCCGTCGTTATCGATTTGCTGCTATTGCAGGTCCAGCTGGTCCAGATATTCCTTGCCGTGCTCGGAGATATGGCGCTTGCGGCCCGCTTCGTCGTTGCCCAGCAACAGGTTAAACATGGTCTCCATCTTGGTGACGTCCTCGGGCTCCACCTTGATCAGGCAACGCGTCTCGGGGTTCATGGTGGTGAGCCACATCATGTCCGGGTCGTTCTCGCCAAGACCCTTGGAGCGGTTGATGGAGCACTTCTGGTCGCCAATCTCCTTGAGGATGCCGTTCTTCTCGAGCTCGGTGTAGGCAAAGTAGGTCTTCTCTTTGCAGTTGATCTCGTAGAGCGGCGACTCGGCGATATACACGTAACCCTCGTCGATAAGTGTGGGCACCAGGCGGTAAAGCATGGTGAGCACGAGCGTGCGGATGTGGTAACCGTCGACGTCGGCGTCCGTACAGATGATGACCTTGTTCCAGTTGAGGTTGTCCAGGTCAAAGGCACCAAGGTTTTTGATGCGCTTGTCCTTGATCTCCACGCCGCAGCCCAGCACGCGCATGAGGTCCATGATGATGTCGGACTTAAAGATGCGTGGATAGTCCTCCTTTAGGCAGTTGAGGATTTTGCCACGGACGGGCATAACGCCCTGGAACTCGGCATCGCGCGAGGTACGAATGGCGCCTGCTGCCGAGTCGCCCTCTACGATGTAGATCTCGCGGCGGCTCTTGTCCTTGGAGCGGCAGTCGATGAACTTCTGCACGCGGTTGGCCATGTCGGTCTTCTGCTGCAGGTTGGTCTTGATGCTCTGACGCGTCTTCTCGGCGTTCTCGCGCGAGCGCTTGTTGATGAGCACCTGCTCCATGATCTTGTTGGCGGCGTCTTTGTTCTCGATCAGGTAAGTCGAGAGGCGCTCCTTAAAGAAGGCCGTCATAGCCTGCTGGATAAAGCGGTTGTTGATGGCCTTCTTGGTCTGGTTTTCGTAGGACGTCTGGGTGGAGAAGCAGTTGGTCACCAGCACCAGACAGTCCTGGACATCCTGCCACTTAATGCCGCTCTCGTTTTTGTTGTACTTGCCCTGTTGCTTAATGTAAGCATCGATGGCACTGGTCAGAGCGCTGCGGGCGGCCTTCTCGGGCGAACCGCCGTTCTCGAGCCACGATGAGTTGTGGTAGTACTCCTGCATCATGAAGGTGCGCGAGAAGCACATGCACGCGGTAATCTTCACGTTGTAGTCGGGCAGGTCCTCGCGGTCGCGACCGCGACGGTCGGCCTCGATAAAGAAGGGCTCGGTGAGGTAGTCGGTACCGACCTTCTCGAGCACGTAGTCCTCGATGCCCTTGGGATAGCAAAAATCCTCTTCGGTAAACTCGCCATCGTCGCCCTCAATGCGCAGGCGGAAGGTCACGTTGGCGTTGACCACGGCCTGGCGGCGCATGGTCTCGCGATACCAGTCGTGGGGAATGCTGATCGAGGTAAAGACCTCAAGATCGGGGCGCCACTTGATGGTGGTGCCGGTGCGGTTCTCGTCGCTGGGCTCAATCTCGAGTGCCTTCTTTTTGGCACCGACGACCTTGCCCTTCTTAAAGTGCAGGGAGTACTTGTTACCGTCACGCCAGACGGTAACGTCCATGTATTCGGAGGCGTACTGAGTCGCGCAGGAGCCCAGGCCGTTGGTACCGAGCGAGAAGTCGTAGTCGCCGCCCTGGTTGTTGTTGTATTTGCCACCTGCGTAGAGCTCGCAAAAGACGAGCTCCCAGTTAAAGCGCTTCTCGGAGGGGTTCCAGTCGAGCGGGCAGCCGCGGCCGTTGTCCTCTACCTGAATGGAGCCATCGCGAAAGGCGGTAAGGGTGATGAGCTTGCCGTAGCCCTGGCGCGCCTCGTCAACGGCGTTGGACAGGATCTCGAAGGCGGCATGCGCGCAGCCGTCGAGTCCGTCCGAGCCAAAGATGACGGCGGGGCGCAGGCGTACGCGCTCCTCGTCCTTGAGCTGGCGGATACTGTCGTTACCATAGTTTGCGGTGTTTTTTGCCATACTCGCTCTCTCGGTGCTCCTTTGCTGCGTTTAAGTCATATAGATAGTCAAGGTAGCATAGCCCAGCCCACAGACGATTCCACCCAACACGAAATCCATCGAACAATCGTTCGGAGTTCGATGGAGATTCGTTTACTCGGACAAAACCGAGTCGGCTCTGTCCGAGTAAGTTTGAATAGCGAATCGAAATTGCTATGTCCGCATAGCGATGGCGGATATGGTTTCCGTAATGACAGATATAGTTGACATTGGCTGATAGATGCAATATATATGTGTCATGTTGCAACGGATATCTGTCCATTACTACGAAAGGAACTCCATGCCGGGCAAAAAGAACCTCCGCATGAAAGCGGCGCGCGCGGCGGCTGGCCTTTCGCAAGCCGACTTGGCCCAGGCCGTGGGCGTTACGCGCCAGACTATCGGCCTAATCGAAGCGGGCGGCTATAACCCCACGCTCAATTTATGTGTGGCGATCTGCAAAGCGCTACGCGTTACGTTGAACGATCTGTTTTGGGAAGACGGGATCGACGTCGACCCTAACGCTCTTTAGGAGTCCACTATGAAATTTGAAGATCTGAAAATCGTGCAAAAGTGGCGTGAATATGCCGGCCCAAAGGACGAGCGCCTGGAGGCGGAAAGCGCAAAGATCTACAAGATTGGTTTCGTGCTGCTTTCGTTTGGCATGTTGATGATCTTTTTCTACCAGTTTATAGCTCGACAGGTTGCGTGGGTTCACAGCGACGCCAGTGAAATGCCGCATGGCTTTGCAACGCCGTTTGAGGCAGCCATGTATTTGTGGCTCGTTCTCGTGATGTTGATTTGCGCAGGGCTGCAAACGCGGAAGGGCTATGTCGACACCAATCGTTTTGGGCAAACCGAGCATCTTCCTGTTGGATATTTCCTGCTTCTCAGCGGTCTTAGCGGCGCCGCGTTCGCGCTTGTTATTGCCGCAATGCGCTGTATTGCTGAGGCGCAGATCGTACCACTCGAAAGCGTCTTTTGGTTGGCGAACCTGGCCACGGGCGTGTTCTGCGGTGCGACGATTTTCGCGGCCACGTTTACTGTCCTGTGCGCAACGTTTTTCACGGCGAAAAGACGCCGTGCCAAGCTCGAGGCAGAACTCGACTCCCCTGATGATATCTAATGCGAAATGGGCTGGCTCTGGGTATCCAGAACCAGCCCATTTTGATGTTCAATGAGCCGAGTCGGCGTCTCTCACAAAAGTAACTAGGAGCTAGCGAGGCCTATCCGAATTGACCTCATTGGCGGTGTCGGTTTCGAGCGCCGTGCGGCGGGCGCTGTAGGCGACGAGGCCGGCACCAGCTGCGGCGAGTGCTGCAGCGGCTGCCATGAGGGGAGCGTTGACATCGCTCGTGCCGGCGAGCGGGCCCGCTTTTCCGGGGCGCTTGTTATTGCCGTGATCCTTGCCGCTGCCAGAGCCACTGCCGCTACCGGAGCTGCTTCCGCCGGAGCCACCTCCACTCGTGCCGCCCTCGCCGTCGACCGTCATCGGTGCATCGTGAAGCCCCGTCGTATCCGCGTTGTCACATACGCCGACCTGAACTTCTGAGCGTTCGCATGCCGCGTCGGGCACATGAAGCTCGTGCAGCACGGCACCCAGCGCTGAGTTTGCGCCCGGTCGAATTTCCTCGAGCGTTACGGGATCGAGTGCCACCAGGTCACGCGCCTTCGCATACAGCGTTACGCGTTTGCCCACTTCATCGCTCCAGCTCTCGGGGATGGCGAAGCTCATGCGGAACTGTGCCGTGCAACCCGGTGCCAGCACGGCGTTGCCGTTGTCGGCAACCAGCGGGTGCGTCGCAAAACGTGTGCCCAGCGTCTCGACTGCGTACTTCACGTGTGCCATGTCGTTGGCCGAAGCATCCTCGGCAAGCTCCGGATCGTAGATCGAAGCCATGCGTGCGTTCGCGTCGAATCCGATGGATGCGCTGGAGAACGGCTGACTGGAACCCTCTCGGTACAGATCGATCGTGCCGGCGGTCAGCAAGGTGTTGCCGTCGTTTCGCACCGTGACCATGAAGGATTCGCCTGCTGCTCCGGGCACCACCGCGCCCGAGGTAGCGACCGCGCCCGTCGGAGTGGCACACGCCACCAAGGGTACTTCGATGCCGTGCAGCTCTGCCTCGCTCTGCTCGGCACTCACAATGTGCGTGGCGAGCGCGGAGAGCATGCCTCCCGACGTCAAAAATGTCGTTATCTGATCGACGGGATGGTCCAGCTCGCACATCACGAACGGCTCCGTGAACAGATCGCCTGCCAAGGTGCTGGCGAAGATGCGGAAGTGCTTGCCCATCACCGCTACCGGGTTGCCTTCTTCGTCGTAGGTCTGTCCCACCTTGCCGTCGGTGTTCTCTACGTACATCACGCACCGGCCGTTGTCGCTTACGCTAAACGATGCCGGGCCACAGCCTGCGGCACTCACGGGCTGCGTTGCAAATGCCGATGCGCCTCGCGTCCAAGTAATATGCTGCAGTCGCTCGTTGACGGTAGCCAAAAAGCCCGTGTGCTGCGGCCACGGCACCGCGTGGGGTACTGCGGCATCTGGCGACATAACGCCCCAACCCGCGATGGATTGGCCGATCACGGCGTACGATGCGCAGCCACAACCGCTTACAGTATCGTATGCAACGGGCACCACCATTTTGCCGTTGATATTCTCGGGCGCGCCCAGCTCGATACTCGACGGTGCCTGCGAAAAGCGGAGAACTTGGCGGAACGTCAGGCTGTCGCCCGAAACGTCCGACCACAGGGTAAAGCACTCCAGCGCAACCTCAGCCTCGCTGCCGAGCGCCTTCTCTGCGGTGGTTCCGCGGCGGTGGAGGTAGGCACCCGACAGGCGCCCGTCGACCAGCGTCTTGCCCACCGTGATGCGTGGGCACTGCAGGCAATGGTAGCCATCCTCCTGAAGGCGGCCGCGAGAGATGCTGCGCCATGACGTATGCGACACCACGCGGATCTCGTCATTACTTATGCGCAGACGCACAACGGACAGTATGCCGGATGTGCTCGCCGTATCGAAAAGGGTGTTGTCGCCGGCGGGGCGCTCGCCCGAGACCAGCAGCACGTAGGCGTCTTGGTTTCCTCTTCCGTCCTTATATTCCACCACGTCGAAGTCGTAATCGTATATGCCGTCGCGCTCCACGTCGCCCTCGCCAAACCCAAGGGGGAAGTCCACGGGCGTGGGAGCGGACCACGTGCCGTTCGTCTTTGTATGCACCACCAGGCGCGAACGACCATTCTCGCCGTAGCGCACCGAGGCGATACGGAATAGGCACTCCACGCCGGCAATCATCGTTAGCTTCATGTGGGCTTCGCTGAGCACGCCGGAAAACAGCACGTTGTCGCTCGAGGGTTTTATGCCGCCACGCTCGTCCTCCGACACGCCGGCAGAATTGGCGTTGGGGTCCGCAACGGCGTTCGTCGCCTGCCCGATATAGGTGTACTCATACATCGGTGCGGCGTTTTTGTCGTTTCCCATCAGTGCGTGGACGAAATGCTCAACCTGTCCTGTGTCGTCGCTTTCTGCATCTGCCTCGAGCTCAATGCGCGTGACCGCTTGATCCCAATCGCGCACGACAGGCGCAACGTTTGCGGCAGTGGCATTAACCTCGGCGCGTGCGAGCAGTTCGGCGTTGGTGACGATGGTGGCCGATGCGATAAATTGCGGCACGCCGCCCGCCTCGGCGTTGCCGGCCGAGCCGAAGCAGGCATCCAGCGTGTAAGGCGTATCTCCGCCCAATGCGAGTTCAGAGCGCTGGAGTACATACTGGTCGCCGTTGCTCACCGACATATTCCACGAATCGAGGAGTGTGGGCCACGATCCCGACCAAGCTTTGGTGGTCCACTTGAACATGACGAACTGGAGCATCACATCGACATCGACGTCTGCACCTACGCGCAGTCGCGGAAGCTGGTGTCCATCTGCCTTCTCATACCCAATGAACAGCGTGAGGGATGCGGCGCCGCGCACGGCAGACGAAGCGACGCCTGCAACGCCGGCGCCAAAGGTGACGGCAAGCCCGATCTGGATGGTGAACGAGCCCGACGTGTTTGAATAGTCGAGCGATATGTTCTTGAAAAACGCCGCGCCGCTACCGTGCGTGTGGGCGCCCACGGCGAGCGCCAGTTTTGCCAGCACCCAGGGGTTGACGTTTAGGAAAAACGGCACCGGTCCTAGGGTAAACTGCTCGGTCCAATTGAGGTCGGTTCTTACCTGGAAGAGGGCTTTAATATTGCCGTATGCGGGGTCGTTGTTGTTGCCCCAGGTTTTGCCCACCCAATCGTAGGCGAGCGAGCCGTACAGCTGTGTGGCGATATCCATCGTGAACAGCGGCGTGCAATGGTGGCGAAGGAGCTTGGTGTTTCTTGGATCGGTGCCCGAACCGGCACTCATACTCTTATATTGATTCCACTTCCCCTCCATTTCGTCGAGGTAACGGTTTGCCTGCTTGGCGCCCGACTCGCGTGGCGATTTCTTCCAGTATTCCGGATCAGGGTTGCCCGAATCGTTCATATAGCTGGCTGGTTTGTATCCTCCGCCAAACAGCACGTATCCAGCAAACGAGAAATCGAAGAGGATCGGAAATGTGGGCATCCAGCACGTGAACTTATTGCCGCCGATGCCGGGAAACGCCGCGGGGAAATCAAACGGAGTGATCTCTTGGTCCATGGTGGTGGGGACGATAGTGGTCGAGCCCGATTCCGCCTTTGCGGCCGGCGCGGTGACAACGGCCATGGGGGAGGAGAGCGTGTAGGTTTTGCCCTGATAGTCGAGGACAAAGCGCAGCTTGCACCCTTCTTCCAGAAGGCCCGATGCCGCATCGAGGAACTTGTCTTCGAGTGTGAACGTTGCCAGATTATTCGCACCCGATGCACTGGCCTTGATCTGGCCGATCTGTGTGACGGTTTCGGCTGAGCTGCCCGTGGCGGGCAATACCTTGTTGATGCACAGCGTTGCCTGTCCACCCTGTGGCAGATGTGCCTGCACGGTAAAGGAGTGCGTATCGGGCTGCCCGTTTGCCGTGTCGTCCTTCGGCAATGCCATGAACGTGGCTTCAGCGTACTGGATGTCCCATTCGTCGAATGTGAGCTGGCGGAAGTACGGCTCGCCGTCGGAAAGCGGACGCGTGGGCGCGGTTATGGCGGTGCCGCCCTGGATACGCGCAAGGGGAATCTCGACATCACGGTAGCCCGCCATGCTAATGGAGATGCCGCCGTTAAAGTCGTACGCGTCGAGAAGCGTTGCCTCGTCCACGTAGCCTTCCGAAAGAGGGGCGATCTCAAAGATGGCCGTGCCTTCTTCATCGGTAGTGGCGGTGAGCTGCTTGCCTGCGGCATAGCGCGATGTGAGCGTGACCTGGGCACCCGTGATGGGCGTATTCTTGTTGGCGACGTCGACCACGACCACACCAAACATGGTGCGCGAGAGAACGAGCACCCTGAAAGGGTCTTTTTCGTCGGCATAGGCTTCGGTGGGCGCGAACGGCAATATGAAGGCGTTTGCGCTTCCCGGCACGCGCGGCAACATAATGCTCGCCAGCGAGGACGCTCCGGCAACAAGTAACGAACGGCGATCAAGCATCTTTGGCTCCCATCCCGCAGGTATCGGTGGAAATAATCCAATTTTGCGAGAAGGCATCCTGTCACGGTAGTGCCGTCCGAGGGCCAAAATGTCCAATTTGAGCGAGTGAAGCGCCGGGGCTCCGGGGCGCACGTGCCGCGCTAGGCAGTCTGGCTGCTAACGCAGCATATGCGCGACCAGCTCAGTGCGCGTGCCGATGCCAAGCTTTGCATACACGTTGGACAGTCGATTTTTAACGGTACCTGGCGACACACCCATATGACGAGCGATTTCGGCGTTGGTCCATCCGCGGCAGGCGAGCATGGCCATGGTGAACTCTGTGGTCGTCAGGTCGTCAGCCACGTCCTCGCCCGAATCGGGGTTGTGGATGCGCCGCCAGCCGTAGCTGAAGCGGTACGTGATCTCGATGATGCGCGCGAAATCGTCAGGGTATTGCGATTTTAAGCATGCCTCGATAAGCCCCTGTAAAAGGCCGTGATGCTCGCCAATGAGCTCGATAAGGCCGTCGGGGCGCGCAATGTTCCAAGCGGCTCCGAAGTGCGTTTTTGCGGCGTCGACGTCTTTGAGACTCATGCATGCCATGGAAGCTGCCAGGTGCAGGAACAGTTCCGAGATCGGATAGCTCCCCTGTTTCATGATCAGGGCGTTTTCCGCCATGCCCAGACTGCGGCCATATTCGCCGCGCAGGTACAGGGCATGCGCCATCACGTAGCTGGCGAACAGGCGCAGGCCTTCGGGCAGATGCGCCGCAAGCGGATAAAACTCTTCGGCAGAATACGGGGAAGACAAGTGCAGCAGGACGCTTGCGGCCGAGGCGAACAGGATATGCGTGGCGTGGACGGCGGGTGATTCCTCGTCAGTTGGCGTATCGAGGATGCCCGCAAGACAACGGCGGGCGTCGGCGATACGGTTGAGCGACAGGCTGGCGTATCCGCAGATAAAGCATGCGGAATAGCGCAGTGCGGAATCGGTGGCGTCAAGATAGGGGCGCGCCGTCTTGGCAGCGAGGGCGGCCTGTCCGCGAAAGTACAGCGCTTCTGCCGTGGCGATGGTGCGTGAATCGGGGTCGGAAATGCCTGCAACCGCAGCGTCAATCTGCCCCGGCACAAAGGCAGTGCACATCAACGGCATGGGAACGCATGGGTAGCCATCGCAGTCCATCTTCCATCTCCCAACAGCTGGCAACAATAGCAGCAATTGTACTCCTGTTGCTCGGGACCCCTTTCGTTTTACTGCTCGGTTGACGCTGCGGATCGTTTTGGAAGGCTTACGAGCATGGTGGTCCCGTTCTCGGAACTTGTTTCGACCTCTACTGTGCCACCGTGAAGCGCTGCAATCTCCCAAACGAGCGCTAGCCCGAGTCCTGCGCCGCCGTATGCCCTGCTGCGGGATTTATCCAGGCGAAAGAACGGTTGGAAGATGCTCTCACGGTACTGCTTGGGTATTCCCGGGCCCTGGTCCTCGACTCGCAGGAACACGTGGCTGTCGTTGTCGCAGATGGAGACGTTGACAGTCGAGCCGGGGCGGCTGTAATGGATGGCATTTTCGACCAGGTTAAACACCAGCCGATAGAGGAGCGTGTCGCTCCCGATTACTAAAGCGTCTCCAGCACAATTGAGGGCTACGCCCTTATTCTCGGCAAGTGGCGCAAGGTCGGTGAGGACCTCTTCGGACAGGGGGCCGAGTTCAACAGCGTCCCCGCAAGGGACACTGCGGAGCTCACTCATCTCGAGCAATACCTTGGTCATTCGAGACATGCGCTCAATTTGTTCTTGTAGCAGGCCGAGCAGCTCGGCTGTTTCGGCTTGCAAATCGGAGTGCTCGGAGATGAATAGTTCAATCTGTGCTTGCATAAGGGCGAGCGGGGTGCGCAGCTCGTGTGCGGCGTTGCCGGTAAACTGACGCTGTGCAGAGAACCCTTCGCCAAGACGGGCGATCATGTCGTTGAAAGAGGCGCTGCATCGTTGTAGCTCGGTGGGCACATCTTCGCTGAGTCTGATTTCGCTTAGGTTGTCAGGCTGCACACGCTCAACCTGGGCGGCAAAAGCTCGTAGTGGTTTGAGCGCACGGCCGCTCACAAAGTATGCCAGCACGCCGCCAAGGAGTGTGACTCCGGCCGTGATGCACCAGGTTGTCGTGCCAAAAGACTCCTGTGCGTCGTTTACGACGATCGTGACCTTGTCATTGGGGGTCGCTTTCGTTGGGTCGAACGCCTGGGGCGAATTTTCGCCGGTTGCGTTAAAGGCCGAGATGTTACTGCCGATGGCATCCATGTAGCGCATGCCCGTATAGCCGACCAGGCAGTTCGTCAGCACGCATGCCGCACACGTGAGCAGTGCCGTCGTAATCGTTATGCGCCATTGCAGCGAAAGCCTTTTCATTCGCTATCCTCCATAACGTAGCCCTCTCCAATCCGATTGCGAATCGGGTCGTATCCCAAAGCGCCGCGCAACTTTTTTCGGAGCGACGAGATGTGAACGCGGGTTGCGTTGCTAAAGCTGTTCACGGTGCTATCCCAAACGTGCTCGATAAGCTCCTCTTGGCTTACCGGTCGCCCCTGATTAAGCATCAGGTATTCCAAGATTCCCGTTTCCTTGCGCGTAAGAGATAAAGCCTCGCTGTCCACGGAAGCGATGCGTGCCTTGGTGTCAAAGCTGAGCTTTCCGCAGGTTAATACTATGTCGCTTTGTGCGAAGCGCCTGAGGGTAAGGCTGCGGATCCTTGCCGCAAGTTCGTCCAGATGAAACGGCTTGGTAAGGTAATCGTTGGCGCCGGCATCGAGTCCGGCGACTTTATCGGATACTTCGCCACGCGCGGACAGAATCAGTACCTTGGTCTCGCAATCGGTTTTCCTAAGTTCCCCGAGCACGGTCATGCCGTCGACATGGGGAAGATTGAGGTCGAGTACCACGAGATCAAAGACTTCGACGCCCAGCAGGTCGAGCGCCTCCCGTCCATCGTGGCAGCAGTCGACGCTGTACGCCAAGTTTCGCAAGCTGCGTGCGATTGCATCGCACAGTGCTCGCTCGTCTTCGACGATCAAAATACGCATAACAGTCTCCTTGCACATTCCAAATCGTGCTTAACACGGATTTTATAGTCGATATGGTCCAATGGTCGCGTAACGAAAGGAGTGGTCGAGTTGTTCAAAGCGGTAAAAACCATGGTACAGGTCGCTTTGTTGATCGTCGGAATTGCCATGGTGTGCTTTGGCGTTATGCGTGGCGAGGCGGATGCCGTGCTGGCCAAAGCGATTAGGCTGTGCTTGGAGTGTATCGGAATTGGATAAAAGAGCAAACACCGCGTCGCATGTTTTGGCCCGATTTCGCGGACTCATTCAGGCGGCGGCAACACTTATTACCAACATTCACCTGCCAAACTTTGCCAAAGGCGGCATCTATCAGGGCACGGGAAAAACAGTCTGCGTACCTGGACTTAATTGCTATTCGTGCCCCGCGGCATCGGGTGCGTGCCCCATCGGGTCGTTCCAGGCGGTGGTAGGTTCATCCAAGTTCAACTTTTCTTACTACGTCACCGGTACGCTCATTTTGCTCGGCGTGCTGCTGGGACGATTTGTATGCGGCTTTCTGTGCCCGTTTGGCTGGCTTCAGGAGCTGCTTCACAAGATTCCCGGCAAAAAAATCTCCACGAAAAAGCTTAAGCCGCTCACGTACATCAAGTACGTCGTGCTGCTGTTTGCCGTGGTGCTGCTGCCCGTCTTGGTGGTTAACGACGTGGGCATGGGCGACCCGTTCTTTTGCAAGTACGTCTGTCCGCAGGGCGTGCTCGAGGGTGCCATTCCGCTGGCCATTGCTAATGCCGGCATTCGATCTGCGTTGGGACATCTCTTTACTTGGAAACTTGCCGTTCTCATTGCCGTGGTAGTGCTGAGCGTTTTGTTCTACCGCCCCTTCTGCAAATGGATTTGTCCACTCGGCGCATTCTATGCGCTCATGAATAGGGTGTCCTTGTTGGGGATTCGGGTTGACGCATGCAAATGTGTCTCGTGCGGCAAGTGCTCAAAGATTTGTCAGATGGACGTCGATGTGGTCCGCGCGCCCAATCATGCCGAATGCATCCGGTGCGGAAAGTGCATCGGGGCCTGTCCTGTCGATGCCATCAGCTATCGCTATGGCCTGGATGTGTCGGCGGAAAAGCTTCCCTTGACCGCCGATAAAAAGTAAACAAGCTTCGACAAAACGGAGGAATGACCATGAAGCTTTCTAAGATTGCGGCCCTTTTTATGGTGCCGGTACTGGCCTTGTGTCTTGTGGCGTGCTCGGCACCTGGTGGCAATGCGAGCGAATCTGCAGGCTCCGATCCTAAGATCGCAGAACTCACTGCGCAGAAGCCGGCCAATGCCGACGAGGCCGCCGAGCTGTATGCGAAGCTCATGCAGAAGGAGAACGAGATCTTTGCGAGTGATAACGCGCTGTGGGAAAAGGTATTCAATGCGGCAAATAAAGACTCGGCAATGATTGAGGACGGCAGCAATTACGGCGATTTCCTGCTCAAGACCATCGACGGCGCCAAGGATGAGTTCACGGCGGATGAGCTTAAGACACTCAAGCCCGGTGCACAGCAGATCAAGGAGATCGAGGACAAGCTCGAGAGCCTGGAGAAGGAGTTCCCCGGTTGTGGAAGCACGCCGAGTGCAGGCGAGAGCGTCGACGCTTCGACCGCTGGCATGACGGCTGGTGCCAATACTTCGAGCGAGGCGACGAAGTTCCCCAGCTTTACGGGCAAGGACCTGGATGGCAACGACGTGAACAGCGACGAGCTGTTCTCTAAGAACAAGGTCACCGTCATGAACTTCTGGTTCACTACTTGCAAGCCGTGCGTGGGCGAGCTGGGCGATCTTGAGAAACTGAATCAGGAGCTTGCCAAGAAGGGCGGCCAGGTCGTGGGCGTCAATTCCTTTACGCTCGATGGCAACAAGGGCGAGATTGCAGATGCCAAGGACGTGCTGAGCAAGAAGAGCGTGACATATAAGAACATCTGGTTCAAGTCGGATAGCGAGGCCGGTAAGTTTACGTCAAATTTGTTCTCGTTCCCGACGACGTATGTCATCGATCAGAATGGCAACATCGTAGGGGATCCAATCGTGGGAGCCATCAGCTCCGCCGAGCAGCGCGCAGCACTCAACAAACTTATCGACCAGGCGATTGCGAATAGCGAGCAGTAAAAAACGCGTAAAGCATAGCGAGGATCGTGGGCCGCTGTGCGAAGTAGTCCGCTACCTTTCAAGATAAGCTCCACCATATAGAGGTCCCGCTCGGGACCTCTTCTTTTGGGCACCGTCCCGTTCGTTTTTTGGCACGGTTCGTTACATTCCTCACTGGTGTCGGTGAAAAATGGGGATAGAGTAGGACAAACGCGTCGAATACGAACGGCGGGGGAGAGCGGGCAAGTGCGCCCGCGTGGGAGAGGTTGCCGTCCATGCTGGAGCTCAAGGGTATTTGCAAAAGGTACGTTACGCAGTCGTTTACGCAGGTGGCGCTCGATAACGTGAGCCTGGCTTTTCGCGATAACGAGTTCGTGGCCGTTCTGGGTCCCTCGGGTTCGGGTAAAACCACGATGCTCAACGTTATCGGTGGGCTCGACCACTTTGACTCGGGCGACCTGCTGATCGACGGTATTTCGACCAAGGACTTTCACGATCGCGATTGGGATGCCTACCGCAACAACCGCATCGGCTTTGTGTTCCAGAGCTATAACCTCATTCCGCATCAGACCATTTTGGAAAACGTTGAGCTGGCGCTGACGCTCACGGGCGTGGGGCATGCCGAGCGCCGCCAGCGTGCGCGCGAGGCGTTGGAGAAAGTCGGCCTGGGCGAGCACGTTAACAAGCGCCCGAGTCAGCTTTCGGGCGGGCAGATGCAGCGCGTGGCCATCGCCCGCGCCCTGATCAATGATCCCGAGATTGTGCTGGCAGACGAGCCGACCGGCGCTTTGGATTCAACGACGTCCGTACAGGTCATGGATCTGCTCAAGGACGTGGCGCGCGACCGCCTGGTCATCATGGTCACGCACAATCCCGAGCTGGCGTACAAGTACGCCACGCGCATCGTCAATCTGGCGGACGGCAAGATCACCGACGATTCCGACCCCTTTGATGTAGTAAAGGCCGCGCGTCGCGAGGCCAAGCCTACGCGCAAAACCTCGATGAGCTTTGTGACGGCGCTGGGGCTTTCTGCCCGAAACCTTATGACCAAGAAGGGCCGTACGGCTATGACTGCCTTTGCGGGCTCGATTGGCATTATCGGTATCGCGGCGATTCTGGCGCTGTCCAACGGCGTAAACGGCTACATCAACAAGGTCGAGGAGGATACGCTCTCGAGCTACCCACTCACCATTTCCAAGCAGGACTACGACCTGTCGTCCATGATGGGTGGTCAGGGGGCTGCGGATGATGAGACGTCCAACGGCGAGGATTCGTCCGACGACAGTGCCGGCGGCAAGGCTCAGGGAACCGATAAGATTCCCGTGGTTACGGCCGTAAAGGATATGTTTGCGAGCGTTAAGTCTAACGACATGACGAGCTTTAAGGCATGGCTCGATGCCGGTGGCGACGGTATCGACAAAGAGGTCAACGCCATCCAGTACGGCTACGGCGTGACGCCGGTTGTCTATCGTGCGGGTAAGGGTGATGAGAAGCCCGTCCGGCTTGTTCCCAACGCTATGACCGAGGCAATGAGCGGAGGCGCGAGCTCGGCGGCAACGGTGAGCATGGAATCCATGGGAACCTCGGTCTTTAACGAGATGATTGACGACCAGAGCCTGCTCGACAGCCAGTACGATGTCGTCGCCGGTCATTGGCCCACGTCAGCCAACGAAGCCGTGATGGTGCTTTCGAGCCGCGGTACGGTGGGCGACTACACGCTCTATAGCATCGGTGCGCTGGACATCGATGAGCTCAACGATCTGGTAAACAGCGCTATGACGGCTGACGGTGGGGTCGAAACGCCCGAGACCGGCACCGACTTTACCTACGACGATGCGCTGTCTACCACGTTTAAGGTGCTGTCGCCGGCTGATGCGTATCGCAAAAACGAAGAGACTGGCATGTGGACTGACATGTCTGACGATGCCGACTTTATGACGGCCAAGGTTGCCGACGGTATTGACGTGCGCATTGTGGGCGTGGTGCGACCTAACGAGACGGCCAACGCGAGCGCATTGACCCCGGGCATTGCCTATACGCATGCACTGACTCGTCAGCTTATGGAACGCGCCGCAAATTCGCAGATTGTGCAAGAGCAGCTTGCTCACCCCGAGACGGATGTCTTTACGGGCAAAACCTTCGACGAACTGCAAGGCGAGGCCAAACAAGGCGTGGATCTGAGCAGCATGTTCAGCGTGGACGAGGCGGCGCTCAAGAGCGCGTTCTCGTTTGATGCGTCTGCGCTCTCGGGTGCGGCCGGCGGTATGGACCTTTCTGGCATCGATCTGTCGGGGCTGGACATTGACCTTTCGGGCGTTGGCAAGGACATCGACTTCAGCGACATCATGGCAAAAGTGCCAACCCCAGATTTCTCGGGTATCTTTGACGGTCTGGAACTCACGCCCGAGCAAATGCAGCAGGTGGGAGCACTAGCCAACCAGCTGTTTGAGGGCTTTTTGCAGTCTGATCAGTTTAAGGCGCTGTCACCCGAAGATCTTAAGGAGGCGTCAAAGCTCTCTGCCGCATTCTCGACGTATCTTGAGCATGATGACACAGCCCAGCAAATCCTGGCCCAGCTCAAAGTGCTCGGCGGCGATGCCCTGGCCGAGCGTCTGCAGCAGGCGATGAGCGACTATGTGCAAAAGCAGCTGGCTCCGTATCTGCAGCAGGCTGTGGATCAGGTGATGAAGGCAATCAGCGAGCAGATAGCGTCGACGGTATCATCCCAGCTCAAGGCGGGCGCAGCAGGGCTTATGGACCAGATGGCGACGCAGATGTCTTCGAGTTTTGCCAACCTGGCGGGCGCCATGCGCGTGGATGCGAGCGCCTTTGCTCGTGCCATCCATTTCAACATGGACGCCGAGGACCTGAGTTCGCTCATGATGAGCTATGCCAAAGCTTCTAAGCTCACCTACGACAACAATCTGACCACGTTGGGCTATGCGGATGAGGCAGACCCCATCTCGGTTAAGATTTTCCCGCGCGACTTTGAGGCCAAGGAGCGCGTACTCGACCATATCGATGCGTACAACAAGCGGGTCAAAGCCGCCGGTCACGACGAACAAGCCATCTCGTACACCGACTACATGGGCATCATCATGGGCTCGGTGACCGATATCGTGAACACCATCAGCTTGGTGCTCATCGCATTCGTGAGTATCAGCCTGGTGGTGAGCTCCATCATGATCGGCATCATCACGTACATCAGTGTGCTGGAACGCAAAAAGGAGATTGGTATTCTGCGCGCAATTGGTGCGTCGAAGCGCAACGTGGCCAATGTGTTCAATGCCGAGACCTTTATCGAGGGCCTCATCGCCGGCGTCTTTGCCATTGTCGTCGTGGTGGCCGTGAGCTTCCCGGTTAATACCTGGGCGCTTGCTGCCAAACAAGTACCCAACCTGATGAGCCTACCCGTGCAGGATGCGCTGGTGCTCATCGCGATTTCGGTGCTGCTGACGGTTGTTGCCGGCCTGCTGCCTGCCCGCAGCGCATCCAAGAAGGACCCCGTCGAAGCCCTGCGCTCCGAATAATGTGACAAAGGGGCAGTCCCTTTGTCACGTTCGTTGATATGAGAGAAGAGTAGATGATTCTATCGTTGGCCCCTATGGAGGGGATTACCGGGCATGTGTTCCGTCGCGTGCATGCGGAGTGCTTTGGTGCGCTCGACTGCTACTACACGCCGTTTTTGCCGCCGCCGCGGGTAGGAAACCGCTTTGGCGGCAAAGCGTTTAAGGAGATCGATCCTGCTAATAACCAGGGGCTCAACGTAGTGCCTCAGCTGATGTCTAAGAACGCGGACGAGTTTGTGTGGGCGGCACAGGTGCTCGCTGACATGGGCTATTGCGAGGTCAATCTCAACCTGGGTTGTCCTTCGGGAACGGTTGTCGCCAAGGGCAAAGGATCGGGCTTTTTGCGCAACTTGGACGAGCTCGAGGTGTTTTTGAGTGACGTGTGTGAGCGCTCTCCGCTGCCGGTATCGGTCAAGACCAGGTTGGGGTTGGAAAGTGATGACGAGTACGAGCGCGTGCTCGATCTGTATTGCCGCATGCCGCTGGCGGAGCTGATTGTGCACCCGCGCGTGCAAAAGGACCGCTATACGGGCTCGCCGCGCAAAGAGTTTTATGGCGAGACGTTGGAGCGGGCACCGTTTCCCGTGGCATACAACGGCGACATTTTTGATCTTGAGGACATGGATGCGCTGGTGGAGGCCTATCCCGGTACACGCCATGTGATGCTGGGGCGCGGCCTGCTCGCGAATCCCGCTCTGGTCCGTATGGTCAACGGCGGCCCTGCTGCCACGGCAGCCGAGCTGCAGCGTTTCCACGACACGTTGTTCGCGGCCTATGCAGAAGAGATTGGCGGCAACGCGGTCTTTCGTATGAAGGAGTGGTGGTTCTACGCCAAGTGCGCTTTCGCTGACCCCGCTACCGTTCACAAGCTCGTGCGTAAGACCAAAAAGGTCGACGAATACCGCGCCGCCGTCGAGCGGGTCTTTCGCGAGCAGCCACTCGCACCCATAGCTCGCTTCCGCGGCTAGTTAGACATCGGGGACGTTCTTTAGCGACTAGTCATTTAAGAACGTCCCCGATGACTACCCGCAAAAACTGTACATCAGCATCCAAAGATGTCGAAAAATGTCGACTTTGGATGCTGGTGTACATGTTTAGGCCGTATGGGGTGGGGCCTTGGACGGACGGGATACGCGTACTAGAGCAGGTTCTCCTGTACCCACGTGATGATGTCACTCGATTCGTAGAGTGGCTTGCCGTCGATGAACAGGCAGGGAACCTGGCGTTTTCCGCCGACGGCGATGAGTGTCTGCTCGGCATCGGGGTCGGTCGAGATATTACGCTCGGGAATGGTCGCGCCGTTATCGGCCAAAAAGCGCTTAACCTTTATGCAATACGGGCAGCCGGTCATAACGTAGAGCACGAGCTCATGATCAGTAGCCATAGGTCTCCAATCGGTTGAGGTTTCGATTGAAATACCCAAAGCTGCCGCGGTCTATGCGCGGACCAGTGACGACTCGATGGCCTGGACCAGAAACGCCGTGGCTCCGGTGCCGCAGGGCTTGTCGTAGTAGTCAACAAAGCGCCGGTCGGCAAGATAGCCGTGGGCGAGGCCCAGATACGCTTCGTTCTGGGGCTCGTGTCCCCAATTAAGGCCAGTCCATTGACGGTGCATTGCGACAAGTTTGCGGGCCTCGTTACTCTCTGGGTCGCCAATGCTCATGGCAATCGAGAGCTGACCCAGAATAGCGCGTTCAAGTTCTTTCATGTCGTTCCATGTCTGAGGGTCCATATCCAGTAACGTTTCATTTGCTGCTTCGATAGCCTCATCGCCATAGTGCGCCCGCGCTTCGGCGCCGTAGCGCTCCTCGTTTTCCTGCACGGTGCGCCAGCGCTTCAGTTGTGGCAGGACGGCGCCCATGAGCGAGACGGCTTCGTCGAGCGACATGCCGGTGCTTTGTGCCAGGCGCGGGGCACAATCCTCGATCATTGCCTCCATGGTGGTGTCGTAGGTGTACTTGCCGTGGTCGTAGCACCACTTGCAGTAATGGTCGGTCGTGGCGCCTGTGGCATCGGTGCCGCAGTCGTCGGGCGTGAGTATCATGCCGCAGCTCTGGCAATAATGCTCGGGCATTTCGAGCAGGTGGGGCAGCGGCTCGCCGGTTACGGCCGCAATGAGCTTCATCATGTCGATGCCCGGTGTGACCTCGCCGCGCTCCCAACGGCTGACGGCTTGGCGTGTGACGAAGAGCTTGGCGGCGAGCTGCTCTTGGGTAAGGCGATGGGCGCGACGGACAGCGATGAGCTTTTCTGCAAAGGCCATAGCGGCTCCTTTCTGCTGGTTGATGGCTTAAGCATACGCGGCGGCAGGCGCCCTTCCAAGCAACCGTTGGTTGCACGACGGGGACTGCGGCGAAGAATTGCGCGCAACGCCCCACACCTCCATGCCGTACAATGACCGGCATGGAACCTATTGCACACATACATACCGACCTGCCGCAGAAGTTCGGCATTCCGCGCAACAGCTTTTTGGCGCCTCATCTGCAGGGACGCATCGTTTTTGAGCCGGAATTTGCCTCCAATGCAGCGGTTGAGGGTCTGGACTCCTTCTCTCACCTATGGCTGCTGTGGCGTTTTGAAAACGGCACACCCGGCGGCACGGCTAAGGACATAGCCGCCGATGCCAAGACGCGGGACAGGTCCGGAACCAACGCAAAATGGTCGAAAACCGTGCGCCCGCCGCGTCTGGGCGGAGCCGAGCGCGTGGGTGTGTTTGCCACGCGCAGTCCGTTTCGCCCTAATCCCATTGGGCTCACCTGCGTCAAGCTCGACCGCGTGGAGCTTACCGACGATGGTCCCATCATCCATGTGTTGGGGGCCGACCTGCGCGACGGCACGCCCATCTACGACATTAAGCCCTACATTCCGTTTGCGGACTGCCACCCGGATGCAACGGGCGGCTGGATTGAGGATGCTCCGTGGCAAGAGCTCGATGTTGAGTTTCCGCAGGCGCTGCAGGATATGGTCTCGCCCGCAAAGCTCCCCGGCTTGGTCGAGGTCCTTCGCCAAGACCCGCGCCGCGCAGGCAGCAAGTACGAGCCAAACCGCGTCTATCACCTGGCCTTTGCCGGGCTCGACATATCTTTTACGGTCGATAAAACCCAGCTAACCGTGGTCGCCGTCAACGACGCGCAAGACTAACCAGCCATTCGTCCGCACCCGTCAAATTAAGCGCCAAACCCCATGCCAAAATCGCCCGTGCTGGTGGACAATAACGCCTACCAAAACAATCACTTTGCGCGGGAGTTCAGCATGAAATACGACTTTAGCTCGCTTATCGACCGCCACGGCATGGACTCCATCGCCGTTGACTCTTGGGGTGAGATCCCCGGTATGGCTCCGAACGCACCCGACGAGGGCTTCGACCGCATTCCCATGTGGGTGGCCGATATGAATTTTGCCACGGTGCCCACGGTCCAGGAGCACATCATTCAGCGTGCCCAGCACCCCATGTTTGGCTATTTCAATCCGCGCCCCGAGTATTTCGACCGCATCATCGAATGGCAGAGCCGCCGCAACGGCGTTGAGGGCTTGGCACCTGAGCATATCGGCTACGAAAACGGCGTGCTGGGCGGTGTCGTGTCGACGCTGCGCGCGTATGTCCAACCAGGCGATGCGGTGCTGGTCCACAGCCCTACCTACATCGGCTTTACCAAGTCCATTGAGGCCGCGGGCTATCGCATTGTCCACAGCCCGCTTAAGTTCGACGACCAGGGCGTGTGGCGTATGGACTTTGAGGACATGGAGCACAAGCTCGCCCAAAACCACATCCATGCCGCGGTGTTCTGCTCGCCGCACAATCCCTGCGGCCGCGTATGGGAGCGCGACGAGATCGAGCGCGCCATGGACATCTATCGCCAGCACGATTGCGTGGTGATCTCGGACGAGATTTGGTCCGATATCATCCTGCCGGGGCACAAGCACATCCCGACGCAGTCGGTGAGCGAGGATGCCCGCATGCGCACGGTTGCCCTCTATGCGCCGAGCAAGACGTTTAACCTGGCGGGCCTGGTCGGCAGCTACCACATTGTCTACAACGAGACGCTGCACGACCGCGTGTGCGCCGTGTCCAACAAGACTCACTACAACGAGATGAACGTCCTCTCCATGCATGCGCTTATCGGTGCCTACCAGCCGCAGGGCTACGAGTGGGTGGACGAGCTCAACCAGGTGCTTGCCGGCAATATCGAGTACTTCTGCGATTACGTGGACGAGCATTTTGAGGGCGTGTCTTATTCGCGTCCGCAGGGCACGTACATGGTGTTTCTGGACTGTACCGAGTGGTGCCGCGAACATGGCCGCGATATTCAGTGGTTGCTCGACGAGGGGGCGCGCGTGGGCGTTGGCTACCAGGATGGCCGTCCGTTCCACGGGCCCTGCCACATTCGCGTGAATCTGGCGCTGCCGCTTTCGCGCGTAAGGGAAGCGTGCGACCGCTTGGACCGCTACGTTTTTAATGCACGGTAAGTGAGCACTGCATGCGGGGCCTTCTGCCTAGTCGGCTGGAAGGCCCCGCATGGTAAAACGTCTGTAACCATTGGGCACTCGTGTGGCTTCGTTTGCTATTATTTTTTTACCGTTTCAGTCTGTGAATAGGATTTCCTGGAGCTCGATGAAAAGACCTCGCCGCTCGGTGTCCATATCGTTGTTTGTCGCGCTTGCAGTAGTGTGCGCCTTTGTCGTAGCGATAGCCGGCTGCTCCGGGTCGAATGGCAGAGTCTCGACGTCTGCATCAAAAGGTCTGGACGCCTCTCAGGTCAAAGACGACGACCTTAAGACGCTCAACGTCGGCAGCGACCTCTATCCACCGTTTGTGTATACCGATGAGTACGGCGATATCGTTGGCCTGGATGTCGAGATATTAACCGAGGCGTTGGCCCGCATTGGTTACAAGCCAAAATACCAGCTGATCGACTGGGAAAAGAAGAAGGAGCTGCTGGCGAGCGGCGAACTCGATTGTGTCATGGGCAGCTTTAGTATGACGGGTCGCGAAAACGAATATCGTTGGGCCGGCCCGTACCTTGCGAGCCGCCAGGTGGTCGCGGTCGATCCCCAGAGCGATATCTACACGCTTGCCGATCTTGAGGATAAGATCGTGGCGGTTCAGTCCACCACCAAGCCCGAGGACATTTTGCTCAATCGCATAAATGAAAACGTTCCGCAGATCAAGGAACTCTACAGCTTTTCGGACGGTTCATACCTGAACCCGGCGCTCGTCGAGGGCCTGGTCGACGCTATCGCCGCGCATGAGTCCTCGTTCCTCACCTACGAAAAAGACTATGGTGTGACATATCGCATTTTGGATGAGCCGCTGCTAGAGGTCGGTTTGGGCACCGCTTTCGATATCAACGATACGCGTGGCATCGACGTCAAGCTCACTCATGCCTACCAAGAAATGCTTGCCGATGGCACCATGGAACGCCTGGTGTCAAAGTACTTCGATGACCCTTCGCCATTTTTGAATATGGAGGGCCTGTCATGATCGATGCGCCCGACCACGCTGCTCAGGAGCGGGGCAATCGTTCGGCAGGGGCATGGCTCCTTGTCGCTCTGCTGGGGATAGCGCTCTCGGTTGTTGCCGGCATGATGAGCTACGGTTACACGACGGCCCAAGCCGAGCAGCGCTTTGCCGACGTTGTCGATTACGTGGCGACGCAGAGCCTTTCCTACGATGCATTCAACAGCGCCTATACGACCAAAAACCTGATTCGCGTTATGGAGATCGCCGGAGAGGCTGCCCGCGATATGGAGCGCGACGGTTCAGTGGATAACGCCATGCTGGAGCAATACGCCGACCAGTTCAACGTGAGCGCGCTGATCGTGACGGACGCATCGGGCAATTTGGTGTCCGAGTCCTCGACGGGCGATGTGGACTACGGGTCGCTCGCTACGTATCTCAAAGAATCACCCGTGCTGGAGGTGGCAACTCATCCGCTTAAGTCCTATACCGCCCGCATCACGCTTGCGGATGATTCGGTCGCAGACATTGGCTGCGTGACTCGGCAGGATGGCGAGGGCATCGTTATCGCGGTAAGGCATCAGAGCGCGAAAGCGGTTGCAAACAATACACTCAAACTGCAGAGCTTGCTTGATGGCTATGAAACCATCGATAGCGGCAATATTGTGATCGAAAGCGACGGCAAGGTCGTTGCGACCAATGCCGTTGAACCCACCGTATTGGGCGTGTTCGATCTGCCTGCGACGGATGTCTTTATTGTCGACGGTATTAAGGATCGATGCCTGGCTGGTAAGGTCAGATTGGTTAACGCCGACGGCGAGTGGTATTTGGGCACATTTGGAAAAGCGCACAAATTCTATGTGTACACCTATGCCTCGGCGCAGCGCTACTTTGAGGTCGCCGCGGCTGTTGCCGCCGGCGTGCTGGTGCTCTACGGCGGTGTTATAGCCGTTGTTGTGACGGTGCGTCGCCGCGCTGATCGTCGACGTTTGACGGACTTGCTGCAGCAGGAGCGCGACTATGGCGACAAGCTGGCAAAGGCGGCGCGTGAGGCCTCGTCTGCCAACTCGGCAAAGACGGAGTTTCTGCGTCGCATGAGCCACGATCTGCGCACGCCCATCAACGGCATTCGCGGCATGGTCGAGGTTGGCGATGCCAATGCGGACGATCTGCAAAAGCAGACTGAGTGCCGCTCAAAAATCTGGACGGCATCGGGACTGCTGCTCGACCTTGCCAACGAGGCGCTCGATATGAGTCGCCTGGAGAGCGGGCAGGTCGACCTGAACCTCGTGCCCATAAATTTGGTGGCCCTCAACTGTGAAGTGCGCGATATTCTGGAGCGCCAGGCCGAGGAGCGTCTGGTGACAATTATCTCCGACCAGCAGACGCTTAATCATCCCTATGCGCGGGTGAGCGTGACGCACCTCAAGCGTTTGTTGCTCAATATTGCCGGCAATGCCGTCAAGTACAACCGCCAGGGCGGCTATGTCCGCCTGGTGTGCCGCGAGGTGGAGCCAGAGGATGGCGTCCCCGTCTATGAATACACGATCGCCGACAACGGTATTGGCATGAGCGAGGAGTTCCAACAGCATCTCTACGAGCCGTTTTGCCGCGAGGAGCAACAGGTGGAAGGTGCTTCATCGGGAACTGGCCTGGGCGCGCCTATCGCAAAACAGCTGGTCGAGCTTATGGGTGGAACCATGAGCTTTACGAGTGTCTTGGGGCAGGGGACGACGTTTACCATTCGCCTGCCGTTCGAGAAGTGCGACCGCTCCGAGATTCCTCAGGCAGTTCCCGCGGATGCGGGAGACGGCGATGCGCTCCAGGGCTTGCGCGTTTTGCTCGTAGAGGATAACGATCTGAATGCCGAGATCGCGCAGTTTACGCTCAGCCGTGCCGGTGCCGTCGTGACGCATGCTAAGGATGGCGAGTCTGCCGTCGAGATGTTTGCCGCGAGCGCGCCGTACGAGTACGACGCGGTGTTGATGGACATCATGATGCCCGGTATCGACGGCCTTGAGGCCACGCGTCGAATTCGAGCTCTCGATCGCGAGGATGCCGCGACTACGCCGATTATCGCCGTGAGTGCCAACGCCTTTGCCGACGACCGCAGGCTTTCGCGCGAGGCGGGCATGGACGCGCACCTGAGTAAACCCGTGAGCTCGCAGGAGCTCGTTGAGGCGCTAGCGCACATAGCCGCCGATGCTTCATAAGCATATGGCCCGGTTCCAAGGTGGGTTGGAACCGGGCCATATTGTTATTGATGAGGCCTGCTGAGGGGCTTACCTTTCTTGAATCTGCTTGCCGCAAAGATGCTCAATCGAAATCTCGTAGAGCTGGACGCCCTTGATGTCTTTGGCGATTTCCTCTTCGACTTCTTCGGCAGAAGGGTAGTACTTAAGGGCGAGCTGGCGGACTTTGTCGTCGATAAACGCGGGGGTGTCATTCGCCAGGCGACAACGGCCAAAGACGACGGTGCTCATAACGTAGGGAGCCCAGTCACCGTCCTGGTACCACTCGTTGCCATATACGGTAAAGCAGACCTTGTCATCGCGCTTGAGTGCGTCGACCTTGTGGCCGGCTTTGGCGCCATGGAAATAGATCTTGTCGTGCTCGGCGTCAAAGAAGTAGTTGACGGGAATGGCGTACGGGTAGCCATCGTCGCCGTTGACGGCAAAGACGCCGCGCTTGCAGGTAGCGAGCAGTTCGCGCGCTTCCTCGTCAGTGATGGCGCGTTTCTTTCGACGTAAGGGTCTAAACATCGTTGGCTTCCTTTCTGGTCGTGCGTGGTGGTTGAGCACAAACTATAGCGAAACGGATCCGTTTTTCTTGATGCGGGCGAGTATGTTTTTGAGCTTGTTAAAGTCGAGCGGTTTGGATAGATGGGCGTTCATGCCGGCGTCGTGTGCCGCCTTGGCGTCCTCGGCAAAGGCATTGGCGGTGAGCGCGATGATGGGGATATCGGCTGCATCGACCTTCTCGCTCAGGCGAATCGCGCGGGTTGCCTCGTAACCGTTCATGTCCGGCATCATAATGTCCATCAGGATCGCATCGAAGCTGCCGGCGGGATGCGATAGGTACAGATCGACGACTTCGTTGCCGTTGGCGGCGCGGGTGACCACGACGCCCTCGGATTCTAGCAGCGCCTGGGCAATCTCGGCATTCAATTCGTTGTCTTCGGCGAGCAGTACGTTCATGTCGGCGAGCGAGCAGTCGAGCGCCCCCTCGACCGTATTCGCCCGCGCCTGGGGGTTCTTGTCGATATCGAGCGGAATCTCCACGTAGAACGAGGTGCCCGCATGGAGCTCGCTGGTGACTTCGATGGTGCCGCCCATCAGTTCAATAAGCGACTTGACGATTGGCATGCCCATGCCGGTTCCTTGGAACTTGCTACGCGCATCGTTACCTTCTTGGGCAAACGGCTCATAGATATGCTTTAAAAACTTGGAAGTCATGCCAATGCCGGTATCCGAAACGCTAAAGCAAAAGAGCGCGCGCCCGTTATCGAGTGGCTTGGTCTTTGAGCTAAAGGTGACGGAGCCGCCGTGCTTGTTGTACTTAATGCTGTTGTCTAACAGGTTGATCATGATCTGTCGGATATGGGTGGGACTGCCGACCATGTATGGCCCCGTGGTGTATGGCAGACTATTGTCCTGCATGGTGATGCCGTTATCGGATGCGCGGAGCTTGCACAGAACCAGCGTATCGTCACAGAGCTCTTTGAGGTTAAAAGGCGCATGTTCCAGTGTTATCTTGCGGTCTTCGATTTTGCCCATCTCGAGGATGTCGTTAATCAGCGAGAGCAGGTGATTGGCGGCAACACGAGCCTTGGCGCGGCTTTCGCGGGCGACCTGGATATCGCCTTCCTTCAATTCCTCGATATCGATAAGGCCCAGGATGCCGTTGAGCGGCGTACGGATGTCGTGGCTCATGCGCGTGAGGAATGCCGTCTTAGCGGCGTTGGCGGCGTCGGCTTTTTCGCGCTCGGTTCGAGCGCGCACGAGCGCCCAGATGAACAGGACGATGCTGACCGACAACATACCGATGAGGGTGGAGGCAACGGCGGTGCGGTTGCGATAAAGGAATTGAAGCGTGTTGGATTCCTGGGCCGTGTACGACGTAGAGGAGTAATTGCTTGCGGAGAGCGATTCTCCGGCATTGATGATGCCCTTGTTGATGATTCCCAGCAGCTCGGGCTTTCCGCGCGAAATCCAGCACGAGAGCTCGCAGGTGTCAGGGAGCTCGACCGTCTCGCAGTCCTCGAGATCATAACGATCGCCGAGGGTTTTTACGCGTGAACTGGGAGCGACGACGCAGCGCGCCGTTCCCCTCCTGAGGGCGTCGAACGCTTCATCGTCGGATCGGTATTCGGTCACGGTCGCTGTGGGGAACAGACTTTCAAGTACGTTTCGGTTGATAAACGATGATTTGGTACAGGCGATGTTCTGAAGGTCTTTGTTCAGGTTGCTTCCGCTGTGGATGGCGGTGAGGGATATGGTCCCCAACGATACCGACTGCACAACGCCTGATTGCTCGGCAAACCAGTAATCTCGGTATACCGGCAGCGCGACGTCTATGCTTCCCTTTGACAGGGCCTTTGACATCATCTTGTAGCTATCAAAGGCGACGGTTTCGACCGTAATGCCAAATTTATCGTGCAACGTCGTCGCAAGCGATGCGAGCGAGCCTTCCATTTTGCCGTCTTCGTCTTCGTTGCAGTAGGGGAGTTTGCCCGTAATGTAGCCGAGCGTGATGGTGCTGTTGTTCGCCTTGAGCCAGGCGCGCTCATCGCCGGTGAGCGAGGATGATCCGCTGTTTTGCGCTGAATAGTTCGATTTGACCTCGTCGTTATAGCGGGGGTTGACGCGGTTGATTGCCGCCATTGCGGAGTTGATGTTGTCCATCAGGTCGGGGCGGCTTTTGGGAACGGCAAAGTAGTAGTCGCTCGAACCGACGTAGAACATGGGCGACGCCTCGGGCGACGAAATGGTGTCGTTCATGATGATGGCGTCGACCTCGCCGTTTGCGAGCGCGTCAAAGAGAACGGAGCCTCCGTCATACTCCCTGTATGTGCAGGCGATTCCCTCGTTGGCGAGCCACTGCTGGCCGACGATGGTTTGCATAACACCGGAGTTGTAACCGATGGTGAGACCCTGGAGTGCTTGAGGGTCGCCCTTGGCCAGGTCGTCACGGTCGGGCCTGGCGTAGATGTAGTAGCGCTCGGTGCCCTCGGGGTTCGAGGAAAAGAGCAGCTTTTGGGCGCGTTCCTCGGAGTAGGAGATGTTGGGCATGAGGTCGATCTCGCCTGCCTCGAGCGTGTCCATAAGCTCGGTGAAGGTGCCGGAGACGTATTCGTACCGCCAGCCGGGCGTGTAGTACGACAGGGTCTGGAGGTACTCGTAACCCCATCCCGAGAGACGCTCGCCGGGGGTGCCGTTCTGGAAGCCCTCGTTGTTGACGAGCCAGCCGACGCGGACCGTCTTGACTGGCTGACTAGAGTCATCGGCAAAAGCCTGGACAGGCGCGATGGAACTCAGTGCGGCAAGCGCGGCAAACACAATGGCCAGGGCGCGACATATAACTGAACGAAGGACAGTGGCAGCTCTCACATGCAATCCTAACGAATCGAGACAATACCGCATAAGGATACCAGCTCAGCCTGCCCAGTCGGCAGCAGCACCGCTAAACGGTCCCGCCCGGCAGTCATCGGGGACGTTCTTAAACGACTAGTCATTGGGGACGTTCTTGTTTGACTAGTCATTTAAGAACGTCCCCAATGACTAGTTCCGTTTGCTGGGGAGGCGTGGGACAATACCGAGCGAACGTGATTGGTTGTCCGTGGAAGGGGTCGTGATGAAAAAGCTCAGGACGCTTGCCGATGTGTTGCGACAGGCTGGCTTTGCACGCATTACGGGCCTGTTTCTTATTTTCTATCTGCTTTGCTCGACGGCTGTCTGGCTGTCCGAGCCAACGACCCTTACGTTTGGCGATGGCCTGTGGTTTAGCTTTGAGACGGTCTCGACGATCGGCTTTGGCGACATTTCGGCCGAGACACCGGTTGCCCGCGCCATTACCGTCATTCTGAGCATCATCAGCATCTTCTACATCGCCATGCTCACGGGCGTGGCGGTGAACTACTGCAATACGCTTATCAAGATGCGCCAAAAGGACACCATGGCGCGCTTTATGGATGATCTGGAGCATTTGGAAGAGCTCAATCGCGACCAGCTCGCCGATCTGTCGCGCCGTGTGCGCGAGTATCGTCGACGCCAGCGCTAAGACGAACGTCGTGCGCCACAACAAGGGGGACCAAACATGAATATCACCGTCTACCTGGGCGCGAGCGTCGGCAACGACCCGGCGTTTCTGCCCGCAGTGCAGGAGCTGGGCAATTGGATTGGCGCCAACGGACACGCGCTCGTATACGGCGGGTCCAAATCGGGACTGATGGGCGCGCTCGCCGATAGCGTACTCGAGGCAGGCGGACATGTGACGGGTGTGGAGCCGAGCTTTTTTATCGAGGCAGAGTTTCAACACGACGGAATCGACGACCTTATCGTGACGAGCGACATGGCCGAGCGCAAAGCCAAGATGATCGAGCTCGGCGATGCGTTCATCGCATTTCCGGGCGGCACGGGCACGCTCGAGGAGATTGCCGAGGTTATGTCCGCGGTGTCGTTGGGGCACCTGAGCTCTCCGTGCATCCTGTATAACCTGGACGGTTACTACAACGACCTCAAGGCGTTGCTCGGGCACATGATTGATAAGGGGCTTTCGAGCCCGAGGCGCCAGCACGGCATCTACTTTGCCGACGATTTGCGCGAGATTGCCTCGATTATCAACGGATAAGTCTTGAGCCTGCCCCACTATGGCTCCCAATGGTGCCGTTTGCGGCGCAGGTGGTTGGCTCGTTCGGGCAACGCTCGCTCTACAATAAAACGTATCTATGTCGACTTTGACCGCGGGAGGACCCGATGGATAACCTTGCCAAACCCACGAACCGAGCGCTGTTTTTGGTCAGCGTTGCCATGACCGGTGCACTCGCGGGTGCCGCAGTCTGGCTGTTCTTTTTTGCGATGGAGCACGGTATCGACTATCTATGGACCGAGATTCCGCACGCGCTGGGCGTCGCTTCGCCCGAGCTTGCCAGCGGCCCGTTTGGCTTTCTGCCGTACCCGTTTTTTGTCTGCCTGCTGGGCGGCCTGTTAATCGGTCTGTACGAAAAGATGACAGGCACCAAGACCGATGACCTCAACCAGGTGATGGCTAAGGTTAAGCAAGACGGGCGCTACCCGTACGACAACCTGGGCAAGCTTTCGCTCGCGGCATTGCTGCCGCTGCTGTTTGGCGGAAGCATTGGACCGGAGGCCGGCCTGACCGGCGTTATCGCCGGTCTGTGCAGCTGGGTCGGCGACCGCATGCGTCGCTTTGGCGCCGAGTTTAGGGAGCTCACGTTGCTGGGCACCCAGGCTGCCCTGACGGCGCTCTTTACCGCGCCCGTCTTTGGCTTTGTGGCGCCGCTTGCCGGTAGCACCGACGGCCAGGGTGAAGACGCCGACGATGAGTCCGCGTCCGGCGAGATCACCATCAAGCTGCCCAAGGCGCAAAAGACGGTGGTCTACGGTATTGCGATTGCCGGCGGTCTGGGCACCTACCTGCTGCTTGGACAGCTTGTGGGCGGCGGCATGGGCATGCCCAGGTTCGAGTCCGCCGAGGTGGGCAACCTAGAGCTTACCTGGCTCGTCCCTCTGTCGTTGATCGGCACCGTCTGCGGCTGGCTGTACTTTGTCTCTGAGCATGCAAGCGAGGCACTGTCCCATGCAATAGGGGAGCGTCCTGTCGTCAAAGCCATGCTGGCCGGTCTGGCGCTCGCCATCTGCGGCACGGTCCTGCCCTACACCATGTTTGCCGGTGAGACCCAGGCCGACGTGCTCATGGAAACCTATCTGACCATCCCCGCCGGCGTGCTTATCGCGACCGGTCTTGTTAAGGCCATGCTGACGCCCGCCCTCATCAACCTTGGTTGGCGCGGCGGTCACTTCTTCCCGGTTATCTTCTCGGGCGTAAGCCTGGGCTATGGCCTTGCTATCCTCACCGGCGCAGATCCGGTCTTTTGCGTTGCCGTCTGCACGGCATCGACGATGGGCGCCGTCATGCGCCAGCCGGTCATGGTCGTGGGCCTGCTGCTCATGTGCTTCCCACTCAAGGGTATCGTCTGCATGATCATCGCCGCCGTTATCGCCGCCGGCATTCCACTGCCCAAGCCGCTGCGCAAGTAGCACGGTAGCGCGCGCCGGGGACATGCCCTTTGTCACGGATTTACGGATGGGCGATTGCGTCCTTCGTGGATTGAGACTCGCGTGACTACAGGTCGCGTACTCGATAAACCTTGGTGCTGACGGTGCAGCTGATTGCGCATAGCACGAGGGCCAGTACGGCAATTCCTGCGCACAGACCGCCAAGGACGGCAGGATCGGGATTCGCTCCGGCAATCGACATGAGCCAGTTGCTAATGGGGTTGGAAGAGCTCAGCATTGCCATGGTACCGCAGCCCATCAGGGCAAACAGGCCGACGGAAAAGCGCAGCGCCTTCATGTGTCCAAATCGAAAGAACAGCGGCTGTGCCAAAAACACCATCATGAGGGAGATGAGCATCGATGCGGCGGAGGCTATTGTGATCTCAAAGACGGTCTGTCCCGTCGAGGGAATGCCCGTGCCGTTGAAGAGCGGGATAGCGACGATACTCAAAAGCGTAGCTGCACATGCCATGACGGCGGAGAAGACAATAACGCTCAGGTAGCGTGCGCAGATGATGTCTTTGCGCGAGAAGGGCAGCGTTGCCCGGTAGCGTTCCCAACCGTTTTGATTGTCGAAACCAGCCAGTGAGTTCATGACCATGATAGGCGACATGGCACTGACCGCGCAGGCGCCAGCACTCATGCCAGAGTCACCGTCCGATGCGTTGGCGAGGGTCAACACGACGAAGATGAACAAGCCGACGCCCGCAATGCTCGGGATAAGCGAGCGAGCGATGGCGAGCTCGGACATAAAGGCGCGTTTCATTTCGAAGCTCCTTTCAGCATGAGGCGAAGATAGTCATCAATGGTTGCCCGATCGCAGGGAATCTCGGGGAAGGCCTCGAGCGTATAGTGACGGTTGGGCACGAGCACGTCCACGCTGTAGGCATGGCGGGCGGCACGGGCGCCTTCGACGCAAGCCATAAGCTCGGCGGCCTGTGCTTGGGTACAGTGGGCGATGCCAGCGCGGTCGGTAATATCCTCGCGCGGCAGGTCAAAAATAATCGAGCCATTATCGATGCAGATGACGCGATCAGCGGCGCGATCGAGGTCGGATGTAATGTGGCTCGAGAGCAGCACGCTGTGCTGGCCGTCGGCGACAAAGGCAAGCAGCTCATCAAGCAGCTCCTCGCGTGCCATGGGATCGAGGCCCGCGGTGGCTTCGTCCAAAACGAGCAGTTTGGCCTTGTGGCTGAGCGCGCAGGCAAGCTGCAGCTTCATGCCCATGCCGCGGGAGAGGTCCTTGACCTTTGCCTTGGGATCGAGGCCAAATCGGTCGATGAGGCTGGAGAAGGTGTCGTGGCTCCAGGTGGGGTATGCCGGGCTTACGAGTGCCTCAACTTCGGTCACCTTGAGTGTGGAAGGGAAGGGGCATGTGTCCAGCACGAGGCCGACACGAGTGCGCAGGCAACGCTGCGTTTCATCGGGCGCGTCGGCGCCACAGCGCTGCCCAAACAGGTGCACCTCGCCGGCATCGAGCTTTATAAGCCCGAGCGCGGCTCGAATCGTCGTGGTTTTGCCGGCGCCGTTTGCGCCCACAAAGCCAACAATCTGGCCGGGTTCCACGGCAAGCGTGACGTCGCGCAGCGAAAAACAGTCGCTCACGCGGCGTGAGACACCTTTGAGTTCTAGCAAGTTTTGCATGGTATAGCCTTTCTTGCAGATGGCTACTGCATGGTTTCGGGGGCTACCAGGTCGAGCATCTCGTGCAGTTTGTCGCGCGTGACGCCCAAGGCTTCGGCTTGGCTTGCCGCTTTCGCAAGCAGCTCTTCGATATGGCAGAGCTGGTTTTCGCGCAAAAGCTCCTGGTTGCCCTCGGCGACAAAACAGCCCTTGCCCTGCACGGTGCAGATAAACCCGAGCTGCTCCAGGTCGGCGTAGGCGCGCTTGGTGGTGATGACGCTCACGCCAAGATCGCTCGCGAGTGCACGGATGCTGGGGAGTTTGGCTCCCGCAGCGAGCGTGCCCGATAAGATCTGAGCTTTGACTTGCGAGGTTATCTGCTCGTAGATGGGCTTATCGCTCGAATTGGATAGGATGATGTCCACAGCGGCTCCTTAGCTGTTGGGCTACACGTGTATATAACCGGTAAGCACAGTATATATACACTATGCACAGTTATGCAAGAGGCAAATGTGGATTGGGCCGGCTACCCAGGCCCCAACTGATGAATTTGTCCTGATAGGTGCCCTATGGCGGAATTTCGCGGCTACAATAGTGCGGTTACATCGACGTAATGCACTCAATGCAAGAAAGGATCCGCATGGCAAGCCTGTCGGATGAAATCTCGTCGCGCCGCACATTCGCGATCATCAGCCACCCGGACGCCGGTAAGACCACACTGACTGAGAAGCTGCTGCTCTATACCGGCAGCATTCAGACCGCCGGCTCGGTCAAGGGCAAGAGCTCGGCCAAGCATGCCGTCTCGGACTGGATGGACATCGAGAAGGAGCGTGGTATCTCCGTTACCTCCTCGGTGCTGCAGTTCACCTATAACGGCGCCTGCGTCAACATCCTCGATACCCCCGGCCACCAGGACTTCTCGGAGGATACCTACCGTACCCTTATGGCCGCCGACGCCGCGGTCATGGTCATCGACGGCGCCAAAGGCGTCGAGGCCCAGACCAAAAAGCTCTTTAAGGTCTGTACGCTGCGCCATATTCCCATCTTCACCTTTGTGAACAAGCTCGACCACGAGGCTCGCGATCCGTTTGAGCTCATGGAAGAGATCGAGAACGTCCTGGGTATCAATACGTATCCCATGAACTGGCCGATCGGCAGCGGCCGCAACTTCCGTGGCGTGTTCGATCGTCAGACTCGTCGCGTCATTGCCTTTGAGGGCGACGGCCACGCCAACGCCACCAAGAAGGTCGCCGAGGTCGAGGCCGAGCTGGGCGATCCTTCCATGGATGAGCTCATTGGCGAGGAAAACCATAAGAACCTGATGGACGATATCGAGCTGCTCGATGGCGCCGGCGACGAGCTCGACTTGGATGCCGTGGCCTGCGGCAAGCTGAGCCCGGCGTTCTTTGGCTCGGCGCTCACCAACTTTGGCGTGGAGCCCTTCCTCAAGGAGTTTCTGCGTCTGGCCCCGACGCCGCGCGCCTATACCGATACGCTCACCAGCGAGCCGGTCGATCCCTGCCGCGACGACTTTAGCGGCTTTGTGTTTAAGATCCAAGCCAACATGGACAAGAACCACCGCGACCGCATCGCCTTTGTGCGCATTTGCTCGGGTAAGTTCGAGCGCGGCATGAATGCCTTCCACGTGCAGGGCAACCGCAAGCTTAAGCTTGCCACGGGCACGTCGATGATGGCCGACGACCGCGCCATCGTGGACGAGGCGTACGCGGGCGATATCGTGGGCCTGTTCGATCCGGGTATCTTTAGCATCGGCGACACCGTGTGCTCCGGCAAACGCCACGTGCAGTATCCGCAGATCCCGACGTTTGCCCCCGAGATGTTCGCTCGCATTACACAGGTCGACACGCTCAAGCGCAAGCAGTTCGTCAAGGGCATGGAGGAGCTTGCCCAGGAGGGCGCCATTCAGATCTTCCGCGAGCTGGGTGCCGGCATGGAGAGCGTCATCGTGGGCGTGGTCGGCGTGCTGCAGTTTGAGGTACTCGAGCGCCGTCTTAAGGCCGAGTACCGTGTTGAGGTTCGTCGCCAGCCGCTGCCCTATACGGACATCCGCTGGATCCAGAACGACCCCGACGCCATCGATATTCCGGGCCTTTCGCTCACGCGCGACACGCTGCGCGTCGAGGACATGCGCGGCGGCAAGCTGCTGCTGTTCACGAGCCCGTGGAACGTGGATTGGGCAACCGACCACAACCCCGACCTTATCCTGTCGGAGTTTGGCAACGTAGCCTTTTAACGCATCGGCGCGGTGGTCCTGCGGGGCTGCCGCGCCGTTTGCTTGCCTGATGCCGTGTGAGCGGCTATCATACCCACCGTCGTCTCAAGACCGGGGCGTCCGAGCAGTTCGGGTCCGATATCCTGCTCGTTAAACCTAAAACCAAAGGAGTACATAATGATCAAGAAGGTCATGGAGGACTACAAGGTCCTGTTGCGGAGCATTCCCGCGGCAACGGTTTCGCTGTTTTTCGTGAGCGTCATCATGATGAACCTGCTGGCCAACAAAGAGCTCATCAGCCTGCCGTATCTGGCACTCGATTGCGGCTTTGTGGTGAGCTGGGTTTCGTTTTTGTGCCAGGACATGATCTGCAAGCGCTTTGGCGCCAAGGCATCCATCAAAATCTCTATCCTCGCGCTGCTGGTCAACCTTGCCGTGAGCCTGTGCTTTTGGGCGTGCTCGCTCACGCCCGGCATGTGGGGCGCGTACTACGATACGGGCATGATCGAGGTCAACAATGCCCTTAACGCCACCATCGGCGGCACCTGGTACGTGGTGCTGGGCTCTTCGCTGGCAATGCTCGTTTCTGCCGTGGTTAACTCCACGCTCAACCAGTCGCTCGGCCGTATGCTCAAAAAGAATAACTTTGCGAGCTTTGCCTTCCGCTCTTATGTGTCCACGGGCGTTGGCCAGTTTATCGACAACCTGGTCTTTGCCATTGTGGTAAGCCACACGTTCTTTGGTTGGACCTGGGTACAGGTCCTTATGTGCTCGCTGACGGGTGCCGTCGCCGAGCTGCTGTGCGAGGTCTTCCTGAGCCCCGTGGGCTACAAGGTCGTGCGCGGCTGGGAGCGCGAGAACGTGGGCGCCGAGTACCTCGAGCGCCACGCAACCGCCTAAGGAGCAAGTATGCGGGTTTTGATCACGGGTGCTTCGGGCGGTATCGGAGCCGCGTGCGTGCAGCGCTTTTTGGACGAGGGCCACGAGGTCGTGGGCTTTGATCTGCTGCCGGCGGCGATCGAACACGAGCGCTACCGCCATCTGATCGTTGATGTCCGCAAGCCGGACGCGTTTCCGGACGACCTTGAACCCCAGGTAATCGTGAACGTTGCCGGTGTGCAGGATTCGGCTGACGACATCGCCGCCAACCTGTGTGGCACCATCAACGTGACCGAGCGCTACGCCTTTGTGGGGGAGGGGCTTGCCGCCAAGCCGGCGCCGGCTATCGAATCCGTGGTCAATGTGGGGTCGGCGAGCGGACATACGGGATCGGAGTTTCCCGCCTATGCTGCCAGCAAGGGCGGCGTTATCGCCTACACCAAGAACCTTGCAAACCGCCTGGCGCCGCAGGCCATCGCCAACAGTGTGGACCCGGGCGGCGTTATCACGCCGCTCAACCGTTGCGTGATGGAAGACGAGCGCCTGTGGAATCAGATTATGGAGCTCACGCCGCTTAAACGCTGGGCCACCGCCCAAGAGATCGCCGAGTGGATCTACTTTGTGGGCGTGACCAACCGGTTTATGACCGGACAGAGTCTGTTGATCGATGGCGGCGAGGCCGGCCGCACGCAATTTATTTGGCCCGAATAGGAAACGCGCCCGATGGAAAGCCGTCGGGCGCGTTTTTGATGTATCGATTTTTAGCCGAGGCAAGTCCAGTTGAGGGGGGTCGAGCCGTGCTGTTCGAGTAGCCGATTGGCTGCCGAGAAGGGACGCGACCCCATAAAGGCGGGGAGTTCTGCCGTGGCACGATTGGCCGAAAGCGGCGAGGGGTGCGTGGAGGCCAGACAGAACTTGTCGGTTGCCTTGCCCGCGTCAGTTGCGACGAGCTTGCCCTCGACCATCTGCTGGGCAAAGCGGCCCCATGCCAAAAAGACAACCGGTTGGGGCAGCTGGCAGCAGCGTTCGATAACGTAGTCGGTGAGCGTGCTCCAGCCCAGCTTGGCGTGCGAGTTCGCGGCATGCTCGCGCACGGTGAGCGTAGTGTTGAGAAGCAGGACGCCCTGTTGTGCCCATGGCGTTAAATCTCCTGTGGCGGGAATGGGACAACCCAGATCGGCATTGAGTTCCTTGTAGATGTTGCGCAGGCTCGGCGGCAACTTGGTTTGCGTCGCGGGGACCGAGAACGACAGCCCCATGGCCTGGTTGGGTCCGTGATAGGGGTCTTGACCCAAGATGACAACCTTGACCTGGTCGGCCGGCGTGTAGGCGAGGGCATTGAGGATGTCGTCTTGTGCCGGGTAGATAGTCTGCTCGGCACGCAAAAGGGCGATGCGCTCGAGCAGCTGGTTCGTAGTGTCACGTACCGGCTGCGGCGCATCGCCCAACCAAGTTGTTATGTTGCGATCGCGAGTTGCGGTGTCCATGGGGCTCCTTTATGCCAGATGCTCTGTTGGCATCTATTGTAAAGGCGCACCGGTTGCCTTTATGCCGCGGCTGTATGAAGAGTGGGGTCTACGAAACGTGCTCGGGCGCTCCTGCCATGCGAGCCTGTCCATGCGCGCGAAGGCGCGGAAGCTCGACGGTTGCCACCATGACGCCGGTGAGGATGAGAGCGGCGCCAAAGAAGGCGATGGGGCTCAGGACCTCGCCGACCAGGAAGAACGAAAAGACGGCGGAGCAGACCGGTTCGAGCGAGAAAGCGAAGCCGGTGGTCTCGGCAGGCACGTGGGGCTGCACGAGCGTCTGGGTGATAAAGCCATAGGCAGAGCAGATGAGTGCGAGCGCGACGACGACCACGATCTCGCTCGGCGTGCCGGGAAGCGTGAAACCGCCAAAGGTGAATGCGGCGATACCCGAGAACAAGCCGCCAAAGCCCAGCTGCCAAACGCCCAAAGCCAGCGGGTCGACATCTTCGACAAAGCGCTTGGCGACAATGATGTGTCCGGCATAGACAAAGGCGGAGAGCAGCATGATGAGCGCGCCCGGGTTCAGGCTGGTGAAGTCGGCGCCCGAGAGCAGTAGCATGCCGCAGGTGACGATGGTGGTGCCGACGAGCACCTTGCGCTCGGGGGCGCGGCGCAGCAGGGCGGCGTTGGCAAACGGCACGATCACGACCGTCAGGCTCTGCAAAAAGCCGGCAGTGGAGGCAGAGGTGAGGCTGGAGCCCAGGCACATGCAGGTGAGCTCGGTTGCCATGATGGCGCCGATGATGGCGGCGCGAACCATAAGGTCGCGGTTGATACGGAAAGCGCGCTTGTGGAAGAGCAGCAGGCAGGCAACAAAGGCGATGATGCAGCGTAGCGCAACGATGCTCGTGGCGTTCATGCTGTCCATGCCGATCTTCATAAGGGGGTACGAAAAGCCCCATGCTACGGGAACGGAAAATGAGAGCGCGATTGCTTTTTTGCGATCCATGGGACTCCTTTTGTTACAGAACGGTTTCGTAAAAAGGATTCTGCTCCCAGATGTGGATGTAGTAAAGCGAATGTATCTTCAGTATGATTAAGAAATGCTAATGTAGGTAGAAAAAGCCCTGGCAAAACGTTTTACGGCTGCATTGATGTGGAGGCACAATGGCATCGCGGTATCAGATCGTTTGTATGGTGGTCGACTGCGGAAGTCTTAAGGGCGCGGCGGACGAGCTGGGCTATACGCAAAGTGCGGTGAGCCAGGCCGTCAAGGCGCTTGAACGCGAGCTGGGTACCACGCTTATCGAGCGCGGAAAACAGGGCGTTTCGCTTACGCGCGACGGTAAACAATATCTGCCGTACCTGCGCCAGATCGTGACTGCCGAGGCCGAGCTCGAGGGCAAGCGCCAGGAGCTGCTGGGGCTTTCGTCGACCGATATTCGCATTGCGACGTTTACCAACGTGAGTCGAACCGTGTTGCCGCGCGTGATCCGCGACTTTGGGGCCCTGCATCCGGGCGTGCACTTTACCCTCAAGCAGGGCGATTACACGCGCAACGCCCAGTGGGTGCACGATGGCGTGGTCGATTTTTGCTTTACGGCGCGCGGGTTTACCGCTGGTCTCGAGAAGCGCGTGGTCTATCACGACGAGTTGGTAGCATTATTGCCGGCCGCGCATCCACTGACGGCAAAGGAAAAGGTGACACTCGCCGACCTGGCGTCCGAGCCGTTTGTGCTGCTGGATGAGGGCGAACAGAGCCTGGTGCTCGATGCATTTGCTGCGCATGGCCTGTCGCCGCATGTGACGAGTGAGGTGACCGACGACTACACCATCATGGCGATGGTGGAGGAGGGCCTAGGCGTGAGCATGCTATATCGCCGTACCGTCGAGGGCATGCGAGCCGATATTCGCGTGCGGCCCATCGTGCACGCCCCCTCGCGCGACGTAGTGGCAGCCTGGCGCAGTTGGGACACCATGCCTATCGCCACGAGGCGCTTTATCGACTACATGAGCTCACATATTGTCAATTAATGACTGGCGTGGCGTTGAGTGCGGTGTTTAGCGGGCTGTCGCTTTGGCTTGGGTGGCGCGATAGGTGCGTGCCGGGTGGCAGAGCAATACCGCTACGACCATAAAGAACGCCGTGGTGCCCAGGCTGATGGGGTAGACCATCATGATGTTCGCAAAGGTGCGGAAGTGCGGGAACACGCAGAACACCCAGTAGAAGCGGATGCCGCAGACGCAGATCATGGTGATGAGGGCGGGCGTGAGCGAGATACCAAAGCCGCGCAGGTAGCCCGACATGTTTTCGTAGAACATGCTAAAGGCGTACGCCGGGAAGATCGAACATACGCGGATATAGCCGATCGAGACGATGTTGGGATCGCTGTTGAACAGCGACAAGATCTCGCGCCCCAGGCCAACAATAACGATAATCGTGGTGAGCGCGACGATACCGCCTTCGACTAGGCAGACCTTGAGCGTCTTGGTGCAACGGTCGATCTGGCGGGCACCGTGGTTTTGTCCCACAAAGGTGGTGCAAGCCTGACTAAAGCTGTTGAGCAGGTTGTAGCACACGTACTCCAGACTCATGGCGGCGCTCGATGCGGCCATGACTTCGGTGCCAAGGCTGTTGATGGCAGACTGGATGATGATGTTGGCGACGGCAAAGACAGCGCTTTGGATGCCGGCGGGCAGGCCAATCTTGACGATGCGCTTGAGGGCGACGGGGTCGATAGCCAGGTCGCGTGGGGTGACGTGGACGACGGAGTCGGTCTTGAGTAGGCGGATAAAGAGCGTAGCGGCGCTGACGGTGTAAGCGATGGCGGTGGCGATGGCGACGCCCGCGACGCCCCAGTGGAGTACAGGGACAAAGATGAGGTCCAGGCCAATGTTGAGGCTGTCTCTTATACACATCTCCGAGCCCACGAGACAGGCAGAAATCT